>JABXHO010000033.1 GCA_013373595.1 Flavobacteriales bacterium
CCACCACCATTACAGATTCCAGCACCTCCGTACTTTCCTCCGTTTTGTTTCAATACATTGATCAACGTAACGATAATACGCGATCCAGAACTTCCGAGTGGGTGACCCAATGAAACAGCTCCACCGTTCACGTCTACTTTTGCTGGATCTAATCCTAGTTTTTGCGTATTCACGATTCCAACAACAGAAAATGCTTCATTCAATTCCCAGAAGTCGATATCTGAAGTAGACAAACCTGCTTTCTTCAATGCAACCGGAATTGCTTTCGAAGGTGCTGTTGTAAACCATTCTGGCTCGTGAGCAGCATCACCGTATCCAACGATCTTCGCAATTGGAATAACACCTAACTCATCTACTTTTTCTTTACTCATCAAGACAAGGGCAGAAGCACCGTCGTTCAAAGTGGAAGCATTGGCAGCCGTTACTGTTCCTTCCTTGCTGAATACCGCACGTAATTGTGGAATCTTATCCATTTTTACATTTGTGTACTCTTCGTCTTTATCTACGATAATTGCGTCACCACGACGTTGAGGAACCTCTACAGGAACAATCTCATTGTCAAACTTCCCTGCATCCCATGCGGCAGAGGCACGGTTGTATGATTCAATAGCGAAGTTATCTTGATCTTCTCTCGAAATGTTGTTTTCGGCAGCACATTTGTCAGCGCAAACTCCCATGTGTACTTGGTTGTAAACGTCAGTCAATCCGTCGTTAACCATTCCGTCGATCATTTTAACGTCTCCAAGTTTTGTTGCTTTACGAGCATTAAAATAGTGAGGTACAGAACTCATGTTTTCCATTCCTCCAGCAACCACTACGTCGTTATCTCCAGCGATAATTGACTGTGCGGCCATGCTCAAAGCTTTCATTCCTGAAGAACATACCTTGTTTACTGTTGTACATGGAACGTTTTCACTAATTCCTGCAAAGATTGCTGCTTGACGTGCTGGTGCTTGTCCCAATCCTGCTTGCAATACATTCCCCATGTACACCTCATTCACAACATCTGCAGAAACTCCTGCTTTATCCAATGCTCCTTTGATGGCTGCAGCTCCTAATTTCGTTGCTGGCACGGTTGATAATGATCCTCCGAAACTTCCCATTGGCGTTCGAACGGCCGATACTATATAAACTTCTTTACTCATTGTATTTGCTTTGTTTCGACCACGAAAGTAACAATAAAAAACGACTGTTTGGGATGGTTTATTCGACGTTTTAACCACATTTTGGCGCCTTTAGAAGAAAAAATAAAGGGAATCTCTTGTAGTTAAAACGAGTCCACTACTTTTGTGCTCGTAAAAATGAAAACCTATAACATGAAAAAGAATCTAATTGTTGCGATTTTTGCAATCCTCTCACTTTCAAATGCTCAAGCACAGCTTGAATCGGTATTGGATGAAGATACAATCCCTTCAAACTGGAGACTGAAAGCAATTTACGGATTGAATGGTACGCAAAGTTCATTCGTAAACTGGAATTCCGGTGGACGAAATAACATAGCACTTTTAGGCTATATAGCTGCTTCGGCAAAATATGAGAAAGACAATTTAAAATGGGACAATGATCTCGGTGCTGCGCTCGGTGGCATGCAGTATTTAGATAATAACATTGGTAATGGTTTGCAAAAGACAGACGACCGTCTAGAGTTTGCTACGAATCTAGGATACCGTTTGAAAGAAGATTACTACCTATCCATGTTAGGGTCGTTTCGGACGCAATTCATCGAAGGATTTGATGCAGACGGATTTAGAACTTCCACTTTTATGGCGCCAGGATACGTCAATCTATCATTGGGTATCGACTACACGCCAAACGATAATTTCTCTGCTTTCCTTTCGCCCTTGGCAGCTAAAATGACATTTGTAAACGATCCTACCTTATCTGCAGCCGGGTCTTTTGGCGTAAATGCAGGGGAGACCTTTCGTGGTGAATTCGGGGCATATTTCAAAATGAAATACAACCGAGAGTTAGTGAAGAACATTGAAATGAAATCGAAGCTTGAACTCTTCTCAAATTACATTGAAAACCCTGAAAATATCGATGTGAATGCTGAAGTATTGTTCTCGTTCAAAGTGAATAGTTGGTTCTCTGCTTCCTTGATGTGGAACTTGATTTACGATGATGATATTCGTATTACCGATGCAGATGGAAATACGGGACCTCGCACACAGTTCAAATCTGTTTTGGGATTAGGTGTTTCGTATACAATGAAGAACTTCACCGAAGAGAAGAAAAAGAAATAGGTTTTAAACCAAAATTAGATAACGCCTCAACAGACCTTGCATCGTTGGGGCGTTTTTATTCCTGAATAGATGAAAGCTATCATGGTTAAAAAAAGCTAAACTCCGCTTCGTGTCTCGAAGTTTGTTATTTTTGGTCTCGTATGAAATTTTTCTCCGATATTTCCATTTGGTGGCTCATTCCATGGGCTGCGATATCAGTGCTCGTAGCAGTTTGGTACTACCGTAAACAAAAGGGGCTCGAAGACATTTCTACGTGGATGAAACGAGGATTAATTGCGCTTCGAAGCTTTGCCTTATTCGTGATTGGTGTGTTACTGATTGGATTATTGCTAGAGTCGGTTGAACAACGCTCGGAGAAGCCCGTATTCATCACGCTCATTGATAATTCTTCATCTGTTTTGAATTATAAAGACAGCTCGAAAGTGAAAGAGCAGATCTCGAGTTTCACGCAAAAACTGGAAGAACGTTACAAAGACAAATTTGAGGTTATTCAATATTCAATTGGAAACACCTTTTCAACAGATGAACCAACGTATTCTGATCATTTCTCGAATCTCAACTTGGGTTTTGAAGAACTCTTCACACAATACTACAACCAGAACATTGGTGGAATTTGCTTCATTTCAGATGGAAATTTCAACAAAGGAAGTGATCCTTCGTATGCTGCTGAAAAAATTGCATTGACGCCTATTTTTACGGTTGGAATGGGTGATACGATTAGCAAGAGAGATCAAGTGATTCGAAATGTAGCCGTAAACGATATTGCATTTTACAAAAATAAATTCCCCGTAGAAGTTGATATTCAAGCATCGCGAGTAGGGAAGACGGCGAGTTCAGTATCGATCTACAAGAATGGGAAGAAAGTTGCTTCGAAGCCGATCACTTACACGGATGGAAACTTGGATTACACACACGTTTCGATGATGCTGGAAGCAACAGAAATTGGCTTCGTCAACTACGTTGTAAAAGTTGAATCCTTGGCGAATGAATCTTCGTACGACAACAACAGATGGTCATTCTATGTAGAGGTAATTGATTCGAGAAGCAAGATTCTTTTGCTTGCGAATGCACCACACCCAGATGTTGCGGCTGTTAAAAACGTCATTGAGCGCGACGAAAACGTAGAAGTAACGTCCATGCTCACAAGTGAATTTTCGGGAAATCTGGAAGATTATGCATTGCTTGTTCTACACGAGCCGGGAGGAAACATTAATTTCCTTCAAAAAGTAAAGAATGCAAAAGTTCCTGTGCTGTACCTTATAGGAAAGAACTCAAGCGCAAGCAGCGTCAAGGAACTTGGTATTGGATTAACTCTTCCTTCTGCAAGACGATCGGACGAAGTTCAGGCAGCGCTAAAAAGCGGTTTTCAATTGTTTGAAGTCTCGCCCGATTTACGCTCTGCGCTCGACTATTGGCCACCGATAAATGTGCGCTTTGGGTCAATCTCTAATTCTCAAGGTGATGTTTTGCTTACACAACGTATCGGATCGGTTGTAAAGAAAGATCCCATTCTGTATTTTACCTCTGGAAGTCGTAAACAAGGAGCTTTCATTGGTGAAGGATTATGGCGTTGGAAATTGATGGAGTACGCTCGTACCAAAGACAACAAAGGATTTAACGAACTTATTCAGAAAAGTGTCCAGTATTTGGTGGTTAAAAAGAATACAGATGCTTTGCGTGTCAATCTCCCAAGGCGATTTAATGTGAATGACGATGTTATTATTAACGCTGAATTCTACAACTCCTCTTTGGAACGCATTACCGAGCCGAATATCTCTTTTGTACTCACAAATGAAGCAGGCGATAAGGTTGATTATACATTCGCGAAGGAAGCAGCTGATTACCGTTTGTCTCTTGGGAAATTGCCCGTAGGAAAATACGACTGGCGAGCAAAAACAACCTTCGCTGGAAAGAATTACGAGAAATCAGGATCGTTTGTGGTGAATGATATTTCGCTGGAAAACCTCGAGACGAGCGCCAATCATAATTTATTGAAGCAAATTGCAGAGAATTCAAATGGGAAATTCTACAAGCTACGCTATGCCGATAAGCTCCTTGATGACATCGATAAACGAACGGATATCGTAACGATTACTTCTCAAGAATCGACCTTTAAAGATTTTATTGATTACAAATGGTTGTTCTTCCTCTTGATTATTTTGCTCGGAACAGAATGGTTCCTCCGAAGAAGATTGGGATCGTACTAAGTTGATCCATTAATTGAAAGGTTCAATGATCTAGACATTGGATGAAAGTTACCAAACCATAATCACATCGCGTCTCCCAAGAATATTGGGGATCACCCAAGTACCAGATGAGGGCAATCCGTTTTCAACATTCAAATGTTCGGATTCAGTATTGCAAAACAAAACAGTATAAACCTCTTGCGCTGCAACAGCCGTTTTTGCGAGCTCGTCTCGTATGTCTTTACTTAAATTCTGACAGTTTTTTGAAACGAATTGCTCCATATACGTCAGGAATTCTGACTGTGTAATGGTAAAATTGGTGTCTGCAGGGTAAAAAGGATGATTTGTATTGGCAAAAGTGGAGTATAGGCGATTCATTTTATCCGTGCTCGTCTGTAAGGTATTGAATGCATCAAATGCAGCTTGCTGTTCCTCCGTTAGTTCTGATTCTTCCCTGGGAATACCGTAAGAGATTGATTCCTTCGTTTCTTCTTCTTGTATCGTGTTTTTCTGTGAAGAAGTAGAAGTACAAGCGACTGTTGTAAGCACGATGGAGAAGGCAAATGGTTTTATTGTTTTTAGAATCATTTTTACACACAGCATAGTATTGTTTCAGAACTGAATTACCTTAAATAACAATCGTAAACTTGCACAGTATCGTTTTCGGGAGTCCGATAAGATAAGTCTTCGCAGTTTTTCTTAGCCTTTTTCTTTTGGGTAGCGTTTACTGTTGTAGGAAAGGTTCCAATTGAAGAATCGCAATCACATACGTATTGTCTGTCGCATGATATAAGCATAACCGTTAATAGTGCGCAAATAATCATGACTTGGTTTTTCATAGGTTAAAATTTCAAAAGGTTCCGTAATAGAACAGTTTTAGGGCTTTAAAAGTTACAGTTGATGATTCTTGGAAACCGTAAAAGAGGTGTGTTAACACTTCGTGATTCTTGGTCGTATTCGTGCAATTCACAACTTTTTAGACATGTATATAATAAATAAATAAAGCTTGCGTTATTACCCCATGCACAATAACTCAAACACATGCCTATGTTGAAAAAATACCCTGAAATTGCTCCTAGCGAGGAGTCTAAAATCGCACCAAGTAAAACTTCGCTCAATGCTATTTTGAATTACAGCAAATCAGTAGAGGTGAAGAAGACAAGAAAAAACAACACGCGATTGTTAATTCATTTGAACTAAACCTTTTAATAAATAGAGATCCCGCTCCGACAATGTCAGAGCGGGATTTTTTATTTCCTCCAATTGAAAGGACACTGAGCGAAGTCGAAGTGCCTTTTCAATTGATTATTCTACCAAATCTTTGAAATCTTCTCTTCAGAATTTCTCATTGGATCAGATTCTTTCACGTCAAACGCTTCGAAGAACTCAGGACAGTTCATCAAAGGTCCATTCACGCGGTACATTCCAGGTGAGTGTGGATCGTTTGCAATTCGGTTCTTCAATTCTTCTTCTGTATAATTGATTTTCCACAATTGTGCGAATCCAATGAAGAAGCGTTGTTCTGGTGTATATCCTTTCTTTTTGATTCCTGATTGGTATTCAACGGTACGCTTGTACGCATGGAATGCCAAGGTTAATCCTCCTAGATCGGCAATGTTTTCTCCCATAGTTAAATCTGGATTTACACAGTGACCATCAATTGGGCAAAATGCAGAGAACGTTGCCCCCAATTTTGCTGTACGCTCTTCGAACAATGAACGATCAGACTCTGTCCACCAGTTTTTGAATGAACCGTCTGCCGCAAATTTTGATCCCATATCATCGAATCCGTGCGTGAACTCATGACCGATAACCATACCGATACGACTGTAGTTTACAGCGTCTTCGTACTCATCACTAAAGAAAGGAGCTTGCATGATTCCTGCAGGGAACGCGATTTCATTCAATAGGGGATGGTAGTAGGCATTCACCATGTGCGCTGGCATTCCCCATTCATCTTTATCAACAGGGTCGTCTAACTTCGCCATGTTCTTTTTGTGATCGTAAAGCGCCACTTTGCGAATGTTTTCTACGTAATTATCTTCTGTAAAATCAAGGTTACTAAAATCTTCCCATTTTGAAGGGAAACCAAGTTTACGTCCAATTGAATTCAATTTATTCAATGCTTCTTTTTTCGTTGCATCAGACATCCAATCCAACTCATTGATGCGCTCACGGAAAACAATAAGTAGGTTGTCTACCATGATATTTACACGCTTTTGAGCTGATTCAGAATAATATTTCTCAACGAATGCTTTTCCAAGCAACTCTCCAAAACTCATGCGTGTGATTTCCTCGATAGCGCGCTCGTGCATTGGCTTCATTTCTTTCTTTCCTGAAAGAACCGTCCCGTAGAATGCGAAGTTTTGCGCCACGAATTTATCGTTCATATGTCCAGCGTAATGATCTACCACTTTCCATTTCAAGTAGTTCTTCCATTGTGGCAATGGCGTGTTTCTTACTTGCATGATGAACGCATCCAAGAATTTTGGTTGTCCAACAATTAACGAATCGAATGAATTTGATCCAACAAGTGAGAAATAGTTTTCAAGATCGAAATCTCCTGAACGTTGCGTCACCAAATTACGACTCATTTTATTGTACGTGTTTTCAGGAATTCTTCGTTCAGCTGGCGTCATCGCACCTTCCGCTAGCGCTTTTTCAAACTCTAATACAGATTCTGCAAAGTTTTGAGCATCACCTTCCTTCATTCCTGTCATTCGCATCATTGTTGCGATGTGGCTCTCGTACTTGTCACGAATATCAGCTTTATCATCAGAGAAATAGTACTCCTTGTTTGGCAATCCCATTCCACCTTGTCCAAGATAAGCGATATTACGATCGACATTTTTCAAGTCTTGTCCAATTCCGAAACCGAAAAGCGTGTTGATTCCAACTTTGTGGTGTTCAGCAACGATATACACCAAATCTTTTTTGGAATTCAATTTGTCGATTGCTGCCAATTCATCTTGAATCACTTCAACGCCCATTTGGTTACGCGTATCCATGTCCATAAAAGATGTGTAGTAATCGCCAAGAATTTGATTTGTTGATCCCTTTGGAGCTTCGCTTTTCGACGCTGACTCCAAAATAGATTTCAATTTCGCCTTATTCGCTTGGTCCAACTCATTAAAACTTCCCCATCTTGATTCAGAAGCAGGGACAGGATTGTTTTTAACCCAAGTTCCGTTGGCAAACATGAAAAAATCGTCTTGCGGACGAACAGATTGATCCATGTAGTCAAGATCAATTGTTTTTCCAGTGGCAGTAGCTACGGCTTCCGTTGCAACCTCTTCGGTTGTTTCTTTCACCGTTTCACAGGATGCAAGTGCAACTGCTCCAATGGAAAGTGCTAAAATAGTTTTCTTATTCATAATTTATTTCTGATTGGGGTTGAGAAGCATTTCCACATGCGGAATTCCATCTTCGAGGTATTCTTTTCCTGTTGAGATGAAGTCGTGCTTCGCGTAATAATTTTCTAGATGTTTTTGTGCTGAAATTCGAATCGGTAAGTCACCAAACTCCAATTTCGAAAAGTCAATGCATTCCTTCATAAGCTCATGCCCAAGTCCTTCTCCACGAACGCTTTCGTGAATAACTACACGGCCAATAGCTGCATCTTCGTAGATAAGTCCGGGAGGAACAATGCGGGCAGTGGAAATAATATTTCCCTTACCATCTCTACAAAATACATGGTAGCATTTTTTGTCTCGTCCGTCCAAATCTTGATACGGACAATTCTGTTCCACTACGAAAGCTTCAATTCGTAAAGCAATAATATCGTGGAATTCATTAAGCGATAAATCGCGGTAGTGTTTAATTTCCCAATTGAGGTGCATTCAACTTTTATTTTAGGTTTGGATTACTCCAACGTTGTACGGTTTTTCGGCTTTGGCGTGATTCGCCATTTCAATTCCCATAGAAATCACTTTACGCGTTTCGGTAGGATCGATGATTGCATCTACCCACAAACGACTTGCTGCGTAGTACGGGGAGATTTGTTCATCGTATCGGCTTTTGATCTTGTCGAAGAGTTCTTTTTCGCGTTCTGGGGTGGTTTTTTCGCCACGTTTTTTCAAAGAAGCAACTTCAATTTGAAGCAACACTTTCGCTGCAGAAGCCCCACTCATTACAGCAAGTTCCGCAGTTGGCCACGCTACAATCAACCGAGGATCGTATGCTTTTCCACACATTGCGTAATTTCCAGCTCCGTAAGAGTTTCCTGTGATAATCGTGAACTTCGGAACAACTGAGTTCGACATGGCATTCACCATTTTCGCTCCGTCCTTGATAATTCCTCCGTGTTCACTTTTCGATCCAACCATGAATCCAGAAACATCCTGCAAGAATACCAATGGAATGTTCTTTTGGTTACAGTTCATGATGAAACGCGCTGCTTTATCCGCAGAATCAGAGTAAATTACCCCTCCGAATTGCATTTCACCTTTACCGTTCTTTACAATTTCACGTTGATTGGCAACAATTCCAACACTCCAGCCGTCCACTCTGGCGTAGGCACAAACAATGGATTGTCCGTAATCGGCTTTGTACTCCGTGTATTCAGAATCATCTACAAAGCATTTAATAATATCCGCAACATCGTATGGCTTCGCTCTGTCTTGAGGAAGAATACCATACATCTGCTTTGCATCTTGCTTCGGTTCGATTGATTCTTTACGATCGAATCCTGCGTTTTCCTTTTGTCCAATTTTGTCAACCAATCCTCGAATGGTTTTCAAGCACTCTTCATCGTTCGGCATATTGTAATCACACACGCCTGAAATGGTAGTATGTGTTGTTGCTCCACCCAATGTTTCATTATCGATGGATTCACCAATTGCCGCCTTCACCAAGTAAGATCCAGCCAAGAAAATGGTACCTGTTTTATCTACGATAAGCGATTCATCCGACATGATAGGAAGGTAGGCTCCACCAGCTACACAACTTCCCATTACAGCAGCAATTTGAGGAATTCCCATGGAACTCATCACTGCATTATTTCTAAAAATACGTCCGAAGTGTTCTTTATCTGGGAAGATTTCGTCTTGCATCGGTAAATAAACGCCTGCAGAATCTACGAGGTAGATAATTGGTAGTTTATTCTCCATAGCGATTTCCTGCGCGCGAAGGTTTTTCTTTCCAGTGATCGGGAACCAAGCGCCCGCTTTCACTGTGGCATCATTCGCAACAACAATACATTGCTTTCCGCTCACATAACCGATTACCACGACAACACCACCAGATGGGCATCCACCGTGTTCTTCGTACATTCCGCGTCCAGCAAAGGCACCAACTTCAAAACGCTCCGAATCTTTGTCTAACAGGAAGTCGATTCGCTCTCGAGCCGTCATTTTTCCGTCATTGTGCAATTTTTCGATCCGCTTTTTTCCTCCTCCGAGGTAAACTGTGGCTAATTCTCGTTTGAGATTAGACAGTTTCGTGCGCATTTCATCGTCGTTTTTGTTGAATTCTAGTTCTTTCTTAGATATAGCCATTGTGTCGTTTCAAAAGTGGATCAAATATAGGAAATCGGATTGAAAATCGCTTCCCATTTGTCCTCAATCTCGACCCTTGTTCACAATGAAATGTTCGAAAAACGATCTTAAAAAATGCGTGGATAGTGCTACCTTTGTTCCATGCAAGATTCGTTTAAGTACAAAGGAATGCGCCGACAGTTGATTACTGAGTTGGCAGAGAAAGGGGTTGAGGACCAACGTGTTTTGGATGCTTTTGAATCCATTCCGCGTCATTTTTTCTTGGACAATGCCTTTGCGCAGCAAGCTTATTCGAATATGGCGTTTCAAATTGGGTCTGGACAAACAATCAGTCATCCGTACACGGTTGCATTCCAAACGCAGCTCCTGGAGATCAAAAAAGGTGATAAGATTCTCGAAATTGGTTCAGGATCTGGTTTCCAGACATGTATTTTGTGCCAGATGGGAGCGAAGGTATTCAGTATCGAGCGACACCGTGAACTCCATTTGAAGGCGAAGCGCATGGTGAATCATTTTGGTTTCAATGCACGATTGAGCTTCGGTGATGGCTACAAAGGATTACCTGTTTTTGCACCTTTCGATAAAGTCATCATTACGTGTGGAGCGCCTGAAATTCCGCTTGAATTAGTCAATCAACTAAAAGTTGGAGGATTGATGATTATTCCAGTTGGAGCAGGAGAGAAGCAGATGATGAAACGCGTAGTAAAAACATCCGAAACGGAATACACCGAGGAAGATTTAGGGGTGTTTAGTTTTGTCCCGATGCTAGAAGATCGTGTCAAATAAATCTGTCCGTTCAAATGAACAAAGGTCCAAATGGGCGATTATTTCCTTGTATGCAGTGTGTGGAGGAAGTCTGATTTTCCTGCTTTCTAACTCGCTTAATTTTTATGCTATATACAAAACCGAAAATGGGCTTTCATTTTCCAATTGGGAGATTGATATGCTTTTGTTTGGTTACTCAGGAGGGATGATTATCTACGGAGTTACGTACTTGATCTGCGCAGTCTTCTTCTTGTTATGGTTTATTCGATCGTATCGAAACATTCAGATTCTACTGCCTAAGTCCCGATTTCGTTATAAGCCTTGGGCGGCTATTGTCTGTTGGTTTATTCCCGTTTGGAACCTCTTTGGACCGTATCACGTTGCGACAGATTTATTTGATCGTACAGAGCGTTACCTTGTCAGCGAAAATATAATGGAGCTACGACCACGTTATGATATTGTTAAAGGTGTTTGGTGGGGACTTTGGATTGTTTCTGGAGTCATCATCCGCGTTAGTCAATATCATATTGGGAACTTCCCAGATTCTTATGTCGCTCATTCTACTTTTCTAATGGGCTTTTTACTTTCTGCTCTTTGTGCTTTGTTTGCCGTCAAAATGATAAAGAACTATTCAGAAATGGAGCTGCTGTGGAAGCAATCATCAACAGGCACTAACTTATTTAAGTCGACGGTGTTCAGCCATGATAATCTGCTTGATTCCAACATGTAACTCACAAGGTTTAGTTTAGGTTTTAACTCAAATACAGATCTTGCGATCCAAATGATCAAGAGCTATTCTCCCATGGAAGAACTATTGAAGAAGATACCAGGAAAAGAGAGTGGCCCAATGCACATTACCAATGACGGCCTTCTCGACTCAGGAATTTAAATGAAAAAAGCGACGCATGAAACGTCGCTTTTTATTTACAATGTAATTTCATTTATCCCCAATAGCACAATACTCCACCCATCAAAGCGAGTGTTATTACCCAGTATCCACCGTTGATGGCTACATACTTGAATGATTTTTGTTCAAACAAAGCGATGGTTCCAAGAATTGGTGTGACAAACAGAACGCCGATTAAGGTTCCATGTAAAGCACCATGTCCGAATGTGCGGTAGCGATCTCCAAATTCTCGCATCAGTGTGTCAATACGATTCATCACTGCCGAACCTTCGACACCAAATCCTTCTTCGCCTGCGTAGAGTGAATAAACATCCGTTTGGTGCACTACCAACATGAATAAGAAAAATGAAAAGATAAAGGCACAAATGAATGAGAGGAGCAGCATTTTAAGCATGTTTCCATTTTTGATCTTTTCTTCAGTCATTCCAGATGCGTGCATCCAAGCTGTTCCGAGTAATTTGGGGTTGTAATAGAGAGCACCAACAACCATTGGGATAAGTGCTGACGCGAGCACAACAAGCATATTGAGTATCATAGTGTTTGTTTTAGGTGCTACCTAAGATACATTAAGTTTCTGATTGTGAGTTTCTTTTTACTCTCAAAAATGTTTTGACCAGATTAACCAATAGAATGACCATCAACAAGGGAACGGAAAGTAGGGCGAGTGTATACCCGAATTGTATTTCGTGTGTTGTATAGCTGCTCACCGGCATCATCTGAAACTGTAAGAGAAAAAGTGAAAACAGTATTCCAAAACAAAGTACAAAACAGACAATGGCTACAAAGCGTGTTCTCCAAATGTTCACAACCAATAAGATTGCAATCATCAGACTGAGAGGTAAAAACACCATTCCAAAATCATAACCATACTCAACCGTAATAGTTGTACCCCGCCATCGAGTTGTGTGTTCCACAAAGGGAAATAAAAGTGCCACAATGAATAGTAGAAGTGGGATGGGTGAGATAAATTTTAAATATTTCATAGCTTATTGTTTTTTCTCCACTAGATAGACCAATCGAACGCCAACGTAGGGAGATGATTTTCCTTCTGTTAGAACAGATTTGTACAAAGCGGCATTATATTGATCATCGCCTTTCACTTTGGCATCGTTGTAATAATTGGTTCCAACGACATAGCTGGCAGGTTTGTTCGGTTGTTCCGTTCCCATTTCAAAATACTCCCATGAAGATGAATCTACACGATCCAATACTAATTCAGACACGTTTCCATTGAGAAATTTGAAAGGAGAATTTGGAAGTGTATTGGCTTGATACCACAATTGGTATTCTAATGAAGGTGTTCGCTGACTTACTTTTTTTCTCCGGTTCGTTGTCAAAGGGTTATAACTCACCGCTTGATAGAATGGAAATTCGGCTCCCAAAATCTCTCTCTCATGCGTTATGAAATGTGAATTGGGATATGAAACAGCTTTGTAATAATTATTCGAATCGACAGTTGCTTTCAAAGCGAATTCATACTCTCGCATGTAAGGTGGACGTACCGTGATATGGAGCCCTTCCTTTTCTAGTTGTTGATTGAGTTTTCTTTGTTTCCAGTGACAATAAGCCAATATTTGATCCTTGGTCAAATTCGTCACAGGGTAGTCGCTGTAAGTCAGATGCCAAGACAAACTCCCTATGAATTCTCCTACCATACCAAGCTCCCGACGAAAAAAGCCAAATGTATCGGGGTAAATGGCAACAGAACAAGAATTATTCTGACGGTAGATTAATTTGCGTGTATCTCGTTCAATACGTTTATAGTAGCGTTTTGGTCGTGGATAATACATACCTTCGGTTGCGCGAAACCATGATAAATCATCCATCTTTTTTCTCCGAGAAGCAGTCAAACCATACTTTAATGCTTGTTGATCACGCTCAGTAGAATCGAGTGTTTTTAGAAGGCTTTTCGGACAGTTCAGCAATAGCTTTGCCTCCGAGTAGGGAAGATTTTGATAGGCCATGTGCAATTCAATCGAATCGAACACCCAATTGATAAATTCTCGGTATTCGCCATTGGTTAACTCGTAATTGGACAAATAAAATGGCTTGAGTAATGAGTCCAGCTTGGGCTGAATGGATTCTCGAATACGTTTTGATTTCGAATGAAATTCAGAGGGAATGTCACTATATGTAGAGTGTTGAACCTGAGAGTAATAATTCTCAGTGACGAACACTCCATCAATAATACCGCTCATGGCGCGATTTACAGGAAAAGGCGCTATGGAATCAACGGAAACGGAGCGGTGAAGTGTTTCAGTTCTTTCTTTTCTCTCAACCACAATATTGAATTTATTCCAGAGATACGCATCGTCTCGTATCAAGTGATACCAGCTTGAACTATCTGGACTGCTCCAAATCTTCTTTTTGACTTCATCGAAGCCAAGTGAATCAATTATCTGTCGATCTATTTCAATCGAACCGAATTTCAATGCTTCAGGAGCAAAAGATCTAAAATTTAAGTGGCGGTTAAATGATAATTCTGACGGATGAACAGCCGTAATGTTAGGTAGATCCAATTCAGGTAATTCGAAATCTCGCTTCGCATAGCGTCCGTTTGCATAAAAGAGCGTATGACAATCTGGAAACGAATCGTTGTCTTCCACGAACTGGACATTTATCCGTTCTAGATTCTGAGCGATGCCCGAAAAGGAGAGAAAGAGTGAAAAGAGTAGGAGCCATTTCATAGGGCAATATAGGTATTTTGATATTGAATAAATACGCTCCCATACCGATCAATTTATTACGGTTCATTGGATCAATAGAAAATTATTTATGAGAAATATTCATATATCGAAACAAAAAAATCCCAACCTGGAAACAGATTGGGATCTACGCTTCATGTAACTTTTACGATGAACCGTTAGAACATTCTTCGTGCTCTTTATTCTCTGAAATGGAGTTTCCACAACAACCGCAAAAAGGGAGGTGAGCATAATTTACCGTGCCACAGGATGTACATTTTTTGAACAGCTCTAAGCCACAGAATCGGCAGAAATCGGTGATCATGGCGTAAGTCTGTGTTTTATTGTTCTTTTTGAGTGTTTTGTCCCAGCCTTTTACCGTGTAATCCTTTCCACACGATGGACACATGTGCTTTTCCAATGCCTTTTCTGCCGTTTCGGCAAGGACTTGCTTCGCTCGTTCTTCAGTAGAGATTTCCAATTCTTTCTTTTTCTTCTCTATGAAAGATCTGATTTTGTTGATGGCATAAATTCCAAACAAAACAATCAGTACAATTCCTACGGAATAACGAATGTAACCGCCATATTCGGGCAAGTAGGGCACTAAACCGAAGAAGAACGCATAAAAGGAGAACAAGACATACCCCAGAAAGAGTGGCCAGTATTTATGTTTTCTGAATCTGATGATAAAGAATACGCCCAGCAAAAGAACCGGAAGGATAATGGACAGGCGAATCAAGAAGACCTTCATGTGGTATTGACGGAAGGCTAAGGTTCGTTTTTCTCTCGCCTTGACGTCCTCTTTGTGGATCAAAGCTTTAATGACATCCCTCTTATCTGCCAATTCATCGATAGAATCGTTCATCGTGAGGAGTTCCTTTTCCCATTCTTGTTGAGTTTTGAAGTAAGCGTCTAATTCATTTGCTCGCTTCAATACTTCTTGGTCTTCACTGGGTGATCCGATTGTTTCCCTTGTTTTCAACCAATTATCGAAAGATTCCTTGGCGTTTTGATATTTTTTTTCGGCACTGTTGATGGTTTGCTGAACGCTTGCTTTCTTTTCTATCCACGCATTGATTTGTTTATTGAGTCCTTGGATTTTTTCTTCGTGCTGAACGATTACTTTCCTGTTCTGGAACTCTTCCAATTCAGGTATCTCTTTCCACTTCCCGACATCATCTATGAGATTTCCCGATAATAAAATCAGGAAACCACATAGAACCACTGCAATAATGGAATTGATGAAAGTTGATGTTTTTTGAAGGTATTTATTATTGAATTTCATAGCTCCTTGTTTAGATCCTTTGTTTTATGCACTAGTACCATTGATGTAGCGCTCATTATGGCTACCACTAGATTCAAGATAAAGTACAGATCGAAGTAATTTGTAGTGGAGTGAGTTATTGAAGCATTCACAATCCCCTGCGATAAAAACGTGAGCACCGCAGCAATTTTGGTGTATTTCACGAAGGCGATATTTGAACGAAAGAATAAAATTAGCATTGAAGGGATGACCGCCACATAGGAAACGAACATGCTAAATAATGCATACACTCCATAGCAACCGTTTCCATGAGTAATCAACGCTGCGTTTATTCCTGCCAAACAGATCATAAAGAATAAACTGACCACATGTTTTACTCGCCTGTCCTTTGTCATCATTTCGTCTTTTATTGTTGTTTGCACGCCAATTTTACACTTCCTCCGAGTCAATCAACTTGGCATCACGCGTATTCTTTTGAACGGCAATGGCTGAGAAAAGCGCTAGAGTGAATGACATTCCATAAAATCCTTTTTCGCTTAGGAACAAATCTGCATTACGCAATCCAATCACGAGTAATACAATGGATGCAATGGTTGTGAACCAGCTGATTCCGTAGTAGATATCTGTAACAGGAATTCCTTCGGCTTTGTCCCGCACACATTTTTGAACGGAAATTCCAGAGAATAATCCAAAGAGGATGATGGTGAAATAGTAACCTTTTTCGTTGAGTTCCATATCGGCATTCCATAGCCCGATACAGTAGGAGATCAATCCAATTCCCAGTGCTGCCCAGGATGCACCGATAAAAGCACCAGTCGGACGGATGCCTTTTAAATTATCCGTTTTCTTTTTGCTTTGTGTTTCTGTCTCTTTTTCCTTGTTTGAGATCGTTGCTGTGTAATTTGTTTGTTCTAACATAATCGTTGTTTTAAAAGTACACGACAAAGATGTGGGTGATTCAGCGAGAAGGAAAGCCAATTTTTGTAAGTTTGTTACGATTTAATTTCGAATAAATAAATTTAATCTGTTGATTAACAGTATTATTGATAATATTTAATTACGACTATTTTGTGTTAAACGATCTCATTTCCATATTGTCAGAAGATGAATACGCACCCTTTGTGAAGTATTTGAAAGCACGAAACCGTCGTGGTGATGCACGCAATGTCGACTTGTTTAAGGCGATTGTTTCCGAGAAAGAAGGTAGACTGAAAACTGAATTGGGATCAAATGCCTACAACGTTTTACGGAATCGATTGAAGCATCGTTTGATTGATTTTATTGCTCAGTCAACATTAGAGAAGGAGGGAAGTACGGAAAGTGAGCAGTCGAAAACGTTTATTACTGGAAAGCGCTTGCTTCAAATGGGAAAACCAGAATCGGCCTTTAAACTGTTGTTGAAATTGGAGCGAGAAACGCATGAGCAAGAAAATTTGACACTTGAAGGACAGATTCAACAGTTCATGATTAGTTACGCACACTTGCCAGGAGCGCCTAATCTCGGTGAATTGCGAAAGCGATCACAAGGTAATTACGAGCAACAGCGGATTCAAACTCAACTAAACTTGGCGTATGCGCAGATTCGACTGGCTTATCAGGCTGTAGAATTTGAAGGAGAAAAAATAGATTTGAATGAATTGATTAATCGGACATTTGCCGAATATGCATTGTCGGATGAGATTGCCTACAGTTTTTCATCATTGAGACAATTGGTTCATTTAGCGGACATTCACGGAGCGTACACCAAGAACTATCATGATGTCAATTTGTTCTTTATCCAGAAGTTGGAATCTCTTCAGGGAGGCAAAAGCGACAATGCCGAAAATGCGATGGATCACATTGAAATGCTCTATACCATTGCGAATATTTATTTCAGGAAGAAAGATTTTGACCGTAGCATGGTGTACTTGGAACAAATGAAAGGGCAGATGGAACGGTTCTCCTTCAATAAGGAACATGCATACCGACTCAAATGGAGTATGATGCAGGCACTCAACTTAAATCACCTTGGAAGATTTGAGGAAG
>JABXHO010000089.1 GCA_013373595.1 Flavobacteriales bacterium
AACTACTATGAAAAAGTCAAAAGCACTTCTTCCTACTCCTGACTCTGACAGTGGACGAAGTTCATTTATTCCTGATTCACGTGATCGAAAGGCCACAAATGGTACTCAGCCTTTTATTCAGCCTACGGTTCAGCAGAACCTTCAAAAATCCACTCAGGATGATTCGTTAGAGAAGGAAGCAGAACAAGCAGCGACCAGTTTGGCGGGAGGAGAGTCTGTCGGGAAATCGGGAATTTCTACTTCTGCACCTACCAGTATTCAGCGTACTCCTTTGGAGGATCAAAATGACTTCTCGGTAGAAGAGGGTGAGAGGATAGCTACGGATAACGAGGAGTATGTCCACTTATCTGAGTTTATTGATGCTCCAGGAAGGCAGGCTTTTTCGGATTATGAAGAACTTCTTGCTTTCGCATCGATGAAAGCGCAAAATGTCGGCTTATCTGAAGGGCGCGATTACTGGTATTCGCAAGGAACACATGGGGTAGCGGTCTTCAAGTTGAATGAAGGTGAAGGTTTCTCGGATGAAGGTAAAATCTTCGTGAGTCCCGAAGGACGGTTTTTGTTAGCGCACATATATAGGAGATCACTTGCGGGGAATGGTTCTGGACAAGCGCTTCGAGCATCGGGCAGTTTTGGAGATCCGCATGATATCGGAAGGATCTTCTCGCACCGAAATTCGAACTTGGTCGCGTTGCTGTCTGTCGATGGTAGAATTTATCACATGTCAAGTTATGATCGAAGTATTGTTGATCCTGAAGCAACGGATGTAGATGGATATTACGACATGGTAGACGATTATCGATCGGGCGACCTTGAGTTAACCGATCAGGAAGGTCGATTGCTATACAATGCACTCATCAAATCTCAAGCGCTGGATATGTTGTCTGAGGCATATATCAGTTTGGAAGAAACGGAAGAACTCTTGGTAGAGCAACCGGCAGAGGAGATGGCGGACTACCTGCGAACGATGAAAGATCAGGAGGTGGAGTTTGATATATGGATTTCCTTATTGGAAGAAGTGGAAAACGACATGGATAGTCAGGTGAGCATTTTTGAGAACGCCGGTGTTGCGGAAGTAATGGTCTTAAATATGATTGATGGAACGAGGACGCCCGCGCATTATTATACAGCAAAGTCTCAGCTCAAGCAAGCGAAATCAGGAATAGAATCGCAAAGAGCAGCTTACCGGAGTGGAATGATTGATAAAAATCCGCTTTCAAGAATGTTGGGACCAATGCTGTATCATGTCGATCCTGATGAGTTTACGGATGATGGAGCGCTTCAGGCGGAAATGGTTGCTAAAGTTGCGGAATTGAAAGTGAAAGTGAAAACCTTCGAGAAGGAGGTGGTGAAGGGAAGTGTAGATCCGCAGGATTTATCCTCGGCAGTGGCCGAAGTCCACAGTCAACTCGATATAAAAAGTACGATGGAGTTCGCGATGAGTTCGGATCAAATGGATGAATTTAGTCAGCGGGCAGAAGAAGCAAGAAACAGACACGGAGAGGCGGGTATGGCTTATTCCTTAGGTATGACTGCCTTGGGGGCAACAGTGGGGGCGTTCAATCCAGTGTTGGGTGCGCTCATTTTCATGGGAGAACTCGGAGGTTCAGCGATGGAGTTGAAGAGTGCGTATGATTTGTATCAATTATCAGAAGGATATTACGACAAGGCTTCCGCAGTGGTAGATCCTGACGCGGCATGGACTCAATTTATGGTACAGTCGGCCTTGTTTGCATTGGAGCTTGCGCTGGAAGCTTTCCCTATTGGCTTGGATATGTATAATACGTATAAGGTAAATCAGTGGTCGAATATCGCAGATGCTGCGGATGTTGTCGGTGCCGTTGATGTTCCAACAGCCGCGGTGACGCCGCCTGTGACTACTCCAAATTCAGCTGTTCCCGAAACAACTTTCCCAAGAACACGAGGTGATGAACTGGCAGAGGCGTTGGGGTACCCTGAGTTGCCAAGTCGCACCGATTATATGTGGGTGAAGGGACCAAAGGATGTGCCTTACGTTCGAAGACGAAATTCAAATGCCCCACAAAGGTATTATGATCCTGAAACACGAACGTTCCCTATGGGATCTCCACGTCGTTCATCGAGTAGAAGTGGTTCTGGTTCTGTGAGTGGGCATCATCAACCAGATATCGTTCGACCAGAAAATCAGCGGAAGTACAGGGCATTATCTGAAAAAACGTCGGGCACAGGAGGAATCCAAACCATTACGGGATATAAAAACGCCGATGGTGGTGTTGTGGTAAAAATTGAAGGATGGATTCGAAATGGCATTAAACGTCTTGGCTTTGAACGAATGGGAGCCAGAGGAGTGGGAGAAATTGGATTGGACGGATATGAAAATGCGCATTTGTGGGGACCTGGTTTCGGGGATGAAGCACGAGCAGGGATTATGTATGCGCCGAGAGAGCTTAACCAGGCATTTCAACGTTTAGGAATTGAACTCCGCATTCGCGATTTACGTGATTTAGGCTATGATGTTCATTTAAGTGCGACAGCTGAAGCGTATGATAAAACAACTTTAGGAGATCTCGGGTATCGATTGTATCGAGGAGAGGAAGTACTGAAGTCAGTAAAGTATGAAGTGGGAGTGTTGGATCCCCGAACAGGTGAGGTAAGGCGTTTATTTGATGTTGAAATCCATGTAGATCTCCCTCCTTCGGGGCGCGTAACGACTGAGCCCATTCTTGAATTATCAGGCTACCGGGAGCTGGATTCAATACCTACGTCAAGGTAAGACTATCAGTATTTAATTCATGCAGAAGAATACGCATAAAAAAAGTCCAAACTTTCGCTTGGACTTACTTTCGAGTTTCCTCGTAATTCTTATTGAAGTGTAAATGTAATCGGTAATCGACAACGTGCTCTTACCTTTTCACCTTTTACTTCTCCCGCTTCCCACTTAGGCATGTTACGCACCAAGCGTTTCGCTTCTCTGTTTAATTCATCTGTAATCCCTCCACGCATTACGTCTACTCCTGTAATTGAACCATCTGGCTCAACAACGAACGTTACGTAAACACGCCCTTGGTCTCCGAGCTCTCGTGCAATTTCAGGGTACTGTACGTTTTCCTGAATCCACTTTTTCATGGCTGCTGGACCTCCTGGGAATGATGCTTCAACATCTGGGAAATCGACAATCTCTGCCTTTTTCACCGGTTGAGGCTTCGGCCCTGGTGGAATTGGGGGTGGTGGTGGAGTCACATTTCTGGGTGGTGGCTCCGGTTTTGTTTCTTGTTCCGGTGTTTCCTCCGATGGTGGAGGAGTAATTGGAGCTTGCTGCTCTTCTGGTGGAGTCTCTGGCGGCTCCTCTACGTTCACTTCTTCTTCAAATCCAGTATCCGAATCGCGAACAGCAATTAAACTATCCCCTTTGTCTTCAGCTGGAGTAGAATAAGTGAAAGATGCTAAAACAAGACTACCTGTAAATAGAAGACCAACGAAAATCATCGGAAATCTCAGGCGTTCATTGTTTACTTCTTCGCTTTTCTTTAATTCCATAACGCATTGAATTAGGTTGTAAATATATAAATAAAATGTTACAAATTTCGTGCCGAATACTCAGTAACATGAACGGTAAAGTAAATGAAATGTGCCCATCCCAAGAAATGCTCCTACCAAATCGAAAAACAAATTCCATCCGTTGAACCAAGGTAAGAAACCTGAAGCATATAACGAAATTTCAGAGATTACAGCGAGTAAAACAGCCAGCCCTAAAATAATCGGGAATGCACGTTCACGAAAGGTTTCGTATTTCAGTTGCTTTTTACCAATCCCCAGCCAGATATGCGTAAACCCAAGAAACATAAATAGGTGTACGAAAGATCGTGCAGGAATGCATCCGAAATAAATCGGAAAGCTTTCATCGATTGGAGTGCAGAACACCAACACCATTAGAAGGAGCCACACAATTCCAGGAAAAAGCAATCGAAACGGAATCATCTCAATGCTTATCCGATCAACTCAGCGTATGCTTCAGCATCTAATAATGCATCCGCTTCAGACGAGTCAGACATACGAATCTTAATCATCCATCCGCCTTCGTAAGGATCACTGTTCACCGTTTCTGGTGCAGCTTCCAATTCTTCGTTGAATTCAATTACTTCTCCAGATAAAGGCATGAACAAATCAGAAACAGTTTTAACGGCTTCTACAGAACCAAAAACTTCTTCTTTGTCTAAGGTTTCTCCTTCTGTTTCAATTTCAACATAAACGATATCACCCAATTCGCCTTGCGCGTATGCTGTAATACCTACTGTTGCGATGTCTCCATCGATACTTACCCACTCGTGATCTTTTGTGTATTTGAGATTATTTGGTATGCTCATTCTGATAAAATTTTCTACGCAAATCTAACTTTTTTTCATGCATTCGTTTCGTGTTTTACCATTTAGTTCTAAACAAATCTCAAATCTTTTTAACGATGCGCGGAATGCTATTGAATCGTTTAAGTCGCTGCTCTCTCAAAATCAGAAGGTATTCTGAGGAACTTTAATGGTTCAAATTGTCGTTTTAATTAATTTAGCACTATGATAAATCAGGATCAACTAAAAGCATTACAAGATCGAATCTCAAAAATTGGGGAATACCTCAATGTTGAAGAGAAGCGCATGCAGCTCAAAGAGGAAGAATTGAAAACGCAGGATCCCGAGTTTTGGAACGATCCCAAAAAGGCGGAGGTGCAAATGAAGTTGATTCGAGGATTAAAATTCTGGATCAATGCCTACGATGAACTCACTACTCTATTTAGTGATGTAGAGGTTCTGTATGAGTTCGCCAAGGAAGGCGAAGCGGAAGAGAGTGAGGTAGATGAACATTTTGAGAAGTTACAAGAGTCGGTGGAAGAACTGGAACTGAAAAACATGCTGTCTGGTGAAGAGGATGCGCTGAATGCTGTGCTTCAAATTACGGCTGGAGCTGGTGGAACAGAGAGTTGTGATTGGGCGTCCATGTTGATGCGTATGTATACGATGTGGGGGCAAAAGAATGGCTACAAAATAAAGGAGTTGAACTACCAGGCTGGAGATGTGGCTGGAA
>JABXHO010000153.1 GCA_013373595.1 Flavobacteriales bacterium
TCGAACCAGTGACCCCCTGCTTGTAAGGCAGGTGCTCTAAACCAACTGAGCTAATCTCCCATCTTTTTCCTTGACTCGTTCGTCAATTGCGTGTGCAAATATAAAGTACTTTTCTGTATTGACAAGTGAAAAATAGAAAAAATTAGAAAAAATCTGCGATCAAAAAGAAGCTGCCAATAATCAAAATTGTATCGTTTTGTTTTGCAGTGTTTTGCGCGTGTCGGTACGCTTCAGAAGATTTTGGAAAAAAATGAACAGATTCGAATTGTTTTGAATTAACAGCTTGTTTCAATTGTTCAGTGCTCGCAGATCGAGGGTTGGAAAACTTCGTAAAATACATCGATGCGTCTTCTGGAAAAACTGAAATGATGTCTGCAATTGTCTTATCAGAACTCGTTCCGTAAATAATATGCAGTTTTCCCTGATTGATCTTTTGGACACTTTGCATTGTTTTTTCAATGCCATCAGGATTATGCGAGACGTCTAATAGTGTTAATGGATCACGCTTCCATATTTGAAGTCGTGCTCGAAAACCAGAGTTTTGCTGAAGGTTGCTCAACCCTCGTTCCAGGTGTTGCGTTTCTGACCGAAAACCGATCTTTTTTAACTCTGAGAGAGTAGAGGAGACGAGATGGAAATTCTCTTGCTGATATTCTCCCAGCAAGGGAAAATCATTTGGGATTTCAGCTTCAGTATTTGATAGAACAAAAGAAGCTCCCAGTTGCTGCGCTTTTGTTCTAAAAATAGCTTGAATGGCTGCTTTTTTCTCTGCTGTAATAATTGGAACACCTTCTTTAATGATTCCAGCCTTTTCCGCAGCAATCAATTCGAGTGTGTCACCCAAAATGTGTGTATGCTCTAAACTGATGTTTGTAATCACGCTGAGTAGGGGAGTGATAACGTTGGTTGCATCCAATCTTCCTCCTAGTCCTGTTTCAATAACGGCAATGTCGCACTGCTGAGAAAGAAAGTAATCCAAAGCCAATGCGAAGGTGATTTCGAAAAAGGAAGGAGCGAAGTCCAAATTCGCACTTCGGATCTGTTCAACGAAGTGAATCACACTTTCTCTGTCGATAGGTACACCGTTTACTCTAACTCTTTCTGTGAAATCTTCAATGTGAGGAGAGGTGAAGAGTCCAACTTTGTAGCCCGCTTCAGTTAATGCAGAGGCCAGCATGGAACAAGTTGAACCTTTTCCATTACTTCCAGCGACATGAATAAATTTGAGTTGATCCTGCGGATTGCCCAAAAGAGTGAGGAGTTTCCGTGTGTTCTCCAAAGTTGGTTTATACGCTTTGGAGCCAATTACTTGATAAGAAGGAAATTGCTCGAAGAGCCAAGAAATTGTTTCGGAGTACCGATCAATCGAATTAGGTTGCTTTGACACTGATTGTATAATCTTGGTAAACAAGTGGCGAACCTGGCGCCTTGTTATATTTCACTTGCTTTTTGATCTCGTAACCGATTTTGTTAATCAAGGTGAGATTCGTCGTAGTCGTTTTCGCCTTGTAGTGCGAGAAATCTACCACGTTTCCATTTTCATCAACCGTTAATCTATAATAGATGGTGGCAGTTGTTTCAATGGTAATTCCATCAACTTTTACTTCATTGTAGCGGACACGACCTTTCCCAAATCCGATACCAGGTCCAGAGCCTGCACCTTCTCCATCATCTTGTCCGAAACCTGTACCATTTCCGCCTCCTTGGCCGTCACCCGTTCCTCCATCTCCAAATGGATTATTCGATTGTTGCCCACCGCTTGATTCGTTGGTCGTGTTATTTGAATTGGTAGTGGTACCTTTTCCTCCAGATGGAGTGGCAGTATTACTCGGTTTTGAACTCGTAATCGTTTCTTGCTTAACAGGCTTTGGTTCGGTTGTTTCCGAATTACTCGGAGTTCCTCCGCCAGCTCCACCTTCCACTTTCAGTTCTTTCAGAACAATTTCGTCAACCATCGCCACAGCGGGAACAGGTCTATCTTCTGGAAGAGGATTTGGAATTTCGTAGGTTAAAAACCATAGAATTAAAATGGTAATTGCCAACAAAGCGACAGCCGAAATAATTCCTATTCGCTTATCAACCGTATTTACTACTGGAATTGTTGCCATAATCGTTCGTTTTAAATCCTACTAATTCTTCTTCCTCTTTTTTTTTGACTATTTATCGTATGCCAAAACAGGATCCCATTCATTCGCTTGACACAAGGCCAATACTTGGAAAACGGCTTCGTAGTCTGCGTTTTTATGTCCTGCAATTTTCAGGCTAAGTTTCTCTGAATTTTGAACAACTCCTGCCACAAGCTCTTTAATTTCATCGAACTCCATGGGAGCATTGATATCACCTCCAGGCATAACGACATATCTATTATCTTCCGTAATAATAACAGATGGATCCACTTTCGTTTGCATCTTCGGTAATTCTGTATCCGGATTCGGCAAAGCCAATGGCGTTGTATCATTACTCATGATACTCATGATAATAAAGAAGATGAGCAGCAGAAAGACCAAATCGGTCATAGAGGACATTCCTCCCTCGATCTTAATCTTATTTTTTGTACTGAGTCCCATAATCGTTTATTTTCCTGGTTGGTGCAACAAATCGATGAATTCCAATGCGTCATTTTCCATTTGGTACACTACTTTACCAATTTGAGCAATCAAGAAGTTGTATCCGATGTAGGCGATAATACCTACAACCAAACCTGCTACCGTTGTCACCATCGATGTCATGATCCCTGGAGCAATCGTTGAGATACTTAACTCTGTTGATGCTTGCAAATCAATAAACACCATGATCATTCCAATAACCGTTCCAAGGAATCCGATCATTGGTGCTGCTCCAGCTGCTGTTGCCAAAAAGCTTAAGCGTTGTTCCAATCGAAGGATTTCCAACTTCCCTGTATTCTCGATAGAAGCAGAAATTGTTTCAATCGGTCTTCCCAATCGTGATAGCCCTTTTTCGATCATTCTCGCTGAAGGCGATTGCGAACGCGAACAGTAATCCTTCGCGGCATCAATCTTACCATCTATGATGTATTCTTTCACTTTCGAAAGAAGGTGCTCGTCTTCCTTAGATGCTTTTCTAAGTGCTAAGAAACGCTCGACGAAAACGAAGATGGCATAACCCAACATCAATGCGAGTAGAATCATGATAAACATTCCGAACCAAGTGGCACTCGCATCGGAAATAATTTTCCAAATAGGAACTTTCTCAACACCTGTTTCAGGTGCATTGTCTAAGTTGACTTGAAGTAAAAAAGATAAACTCATAGTGTTTGTATAACGTTAAAGTGTTCAATTTTGTTACGGTAATAGCAAGAAAACTCCTGCACCCGCCAAATAACCTATCAATGCGAGCCATGCGATGTTCTTCAAATACCAGAAGAAAGAAATCTTTTCCATTCCCATAGCAACAACTCCTGCCGCTGATCCAATAATCAACATACTTCCTCCTGTTCCTGCGGCATACGCGATGAAATGCCAAACGTGAGCATCCATACCATAAGCTGGATTATTTACATCAAACATTCCCATAGACGCCGCGACGAGTGGTACGTTGTCAATTACCGCCGAACCAGCTCCCATGAGCATCACAAATAGATTATTGTCCATGGAGTTTTGTACATCCTGACCGAAACTGAAAATCATTCCCAATGATTCCAATGCTGCCACTGTCATCAAAATTCCTAAGAAGAAGAGGATAGAGGGCATTTCAATTTTAGACAAGGCTCCAAAAGTGGGGCTGCTGTGTTGACTGTGCGCATCGTGTCCATCTCCGTCAGAAGCTTCTTCTACACTCGTAATTGAGAATTGGCGTGCACTGATCATTTCTGCTACAAGTGCTACGATACTCAATGAAAGCATCATTCCTACATAAGGTGGAAGGTGTGTTACCGTCTTGAAAACAGGTACAAATACAATCAATCCCAACCCGAGGTAAAGCATTAGCGGTCCTCGTTTGTTTTGCTCACCTACTTCTTTCGGAGACTCGAAGTTTCCTTTGAATACAGGCATAAAGCTTGCGATCAATGTTGGAAGAACCATACATATCAATGAAGGAATAATCAAGTATTCAATCAACTTAACGGTTGACACTTTTTCGTTCATCCAAAGCATTGTTGTGGTAACGTCACCAATTGGAGACCAAGCTCCACCGGCGTTTGCTGCGATGATAATCATACCTGCATACCAGATACGAAGTGTTTTATCGTCAATTAATTTACGAAGGATCGTGATCAAAACGATTGTTGCCGTAAGGTTATCGATGATCGCAGAAAGAACGAATCCGAGGATACAAACGATCCAAAGTAGTGTACGCTTTTTGTTCGTGCGGATAAAACGCTTGATTGTCGAGAATCCATCGAAATGATCGATGATTTCAACAATGGTCATGGCTCCAACGAGGAAGATCAAGATTTCACACGTCTTACCGAAGTGGTGGAGAAGTGTTCCTTCAAGAATATGCAATTTCCCTTCATGGTTTTCACCTGAGAAATTTGGCATTACAGTACCGTCTGCCAAGGTCTGCCCATTCATTAATGCTGAATTATGACTATCGAACCATGTTCCGAATCCATCGATACCAAAAGCTACAAGCGCCCAAGCAATACCCATCATCAATAAAGCCGGCACCAATTTGTCGATCTTGAGGTTGTGCTCCAACGTAATCGCTAGATACCCCAAGATAAAGACAATAAGAATGATAATTTCCATAAGAAGTGTTATAGTTTAGTTGAGAAATTTATACGAGTTGATCCAAAGCGAGGGCAAATGCCGACTTGGCAATTCCTGTTTTGGATGGATTAGATTTTTGCGTTTTTTCGAGTGCTTTGTAGATTACTTCACTCGTATCATTGAAGATACCTTCGTCTGTAATCACATCGAGATCGGTACTCATCAAGTAAGCAAATACTCGCGCCATTCCACAGTTCGAAATGAAATCAGGAATAACAGAAAGATGATTATCTGCTTTATCTGCGATAGGACCAAAGAAAATTTCTGGATCTGCGAAAGGAACATTGGCTCCAGCAGAAACAACTTCCATTCCCGCAGCAATCATTCGATCTACTTGTTCTTCCGTAATCAAGCGAGAAGCTGCACACGGAATGAATACTTCTGCCTTAACATCCCAGATTTTGGCATTCACATCGTCGAATGAAAGCATGTCTGGGTGGTTCAATTCATTCCCATTTTTATTGAGGAATAATTCACGAATTTCTTCTAACGTGAATCCTTCTTCCTTGATCAATCCACCTACGCGGTCAATGATTCCAACAATTTTCGCTCCTTCTTGTGCCAAATAATAAGCACCAGCCGATCCAACATTACCCCAACCTTGCACGATAACGCGCTTTCCTTTGAGATCACCTCCGTAGAGATTATAGTAGTGACGTACGGATTCGGCAACACCGTATCCAGTAATCATGTCAGCGATGACGTATTTTCGATCAACATTTGGGGAGAATTTTGCGTCTTCGATTACTTTCAATACACCGTGACGCAATTGACCAATTCGATTGATCTTTTGGGCGTCTCTCGGTTGAAAATGACCGTTGAATACTCCTTCTTGAGGATGCCAAACGCCACAATCTTCTGTAATTGGAATTACTTCGTGAATTTCATCCACATTCAA
>JABXHO010000081.1 GCA_013373595.1 Flavobacteriales bacterium
GCTGAGCGGAGTCGAAGCCCCAGTTTTCAAGAGGTCATGTTTTTTTCTGATAATAATCAGTTTTTTAACTGAATTCATATCATTTCATAATCAGTGTACTAGCCGCACCTTTGTTAACAGACATTATGAATTTTAAAACATCGAATCATGGCTACACAAACAATTACAAACCAAGCAGCAAAAGAATATAATAAAGCAACAGAAGTTACCAAAAGCAACGAGTGGGAACAAAACGCAGAGTTTAACCGCTTCGGATTGATCTCAGTTGTACTACTCATCGTGGGATGTTTAGGTGGAATTACAGTTGGAATGGGCGCTATTGACTACACTTGGGCGCTCGTTGCAGTCGTTATTCCTACAATGACTACTCTCAGTCTATTGTTAGCCGTAGCACCTATGCGATACATTATCTACGCCACTTCGGTAAGTGTCCTAATTGACATCATCCTATTAGTATACTTCCTTATTGTCTGATTCGTTTTTTCGGTTCCATTAGATTTTGAACCGATTTAAGTGACGTAGTTTAAAAATCCCGATTTAATCTGATATAAAGATTGAGTCGGGTTTTTTATGCCTTGATACGTGCTTTTTCTGATTGCCTTAGCCATTACTCTTGCACGAATCCTTTCTTTCGAGTAAGCTCCTCAAAAACCTACTCCTTCACCGGCAACACAATCTCAAACGTTGTTCCAACGCCAACTTCTGTGTCAAAATCAATCGTTCCCTGGTGGTTCTCGATAATCTGTCGTACCATCGCCAAACCGAGCCCTGTTCCCGTACTTTTCGTTGTGAAATACGGCACAAAGATCTTCCCAACTTTCGAAGGATCAATTCCGACACCATTATCGGCAATTTTGATGACCACTTTCTGGCCTTTTTGCTCGAGGTCAATGGAAATTTGTCCAACGCGATCAGCAGGAATCGCCTGAATGGCATTTTTGATGAGGTTATTGAAGACCCGCACGAATTGATCTTTGTCGGCCAACACAAAGATTTGCTCTGGTTGCGCAGAAATGGATAGTTTCACCTTTCCAGGAACTCGGAATACTTCGGCAACACCACGAATGAGCGCAACGAGATCCAAACGAGACTCCAACGGATTCGGCATCTTGGCAAACGACGAAAATTCATTGGCAATATTGGTTAAGGCATCAATTTGTTCAATCATCGAGTTGGCAACCTTTTTCAACTTTTCACCACTTTTTGGATCATCTGGATCGTACACACGAAGCAACTGCTGAACACTCAACTTCATTGGAGTGAGTGGATTTTTGATTTCATGGGCGACTTGTTTGGCCATTTCTCGCCAAGCCGATTCACGTTCACTTTTTGCTAATTGCTGCGCGGTAAATTCAAGTTCGAGTAGCTTCTGGTTGTAATCTTTCACCAATGCGCCAATTTCGTCTTCTCGATCGTATGAAATTTGCTCGTTGTATTTTCCAAACTTCACGCTTGCAAAACTTTCTTGTAGGATACGCAAAGGGGAGGTTAACCAAGCAGAAATGAAAATGGCGAGTACAATTGAGATGGCTAACAGTAGGATAAACACATTAATAATGGCCACCATGAATTTCTGAATCTGATTCTCAAATTCACTTTGCTGACCGAAATGCTGAAGGTTGATGAATCCCATTCGAACCCCATCGTTGTTGTAGAAAGGCAAATAAGCAGACGAATAATTCAGGTTACCAATGCTTTCATTGTGAACGAATTCACTGATTTGCTTAAACTTCATCTTTTGATAAGCAATCGGATTCATTTGCTCACTGAGTAATCCCACGTTGAACACCTTCGGACGAGAAGTTGCAAGCAAATAACCTTCGTTGTCGTACAAATTGATGTCCGTGTAGAACACTTTTGCAAACTTTTGAAGAATGTACTGCATGTAGTCACCATTCTCGTAAATAGACAACTCAGGGAAATCGCCCAATTTCGCTTTCACTTCCGTTTGAACAGAACTCAGCTTTTCCCGAATTACATCGTCTGTGTATTGATTATATTGGTTGCTGACGAACACACCACTTCCCCAACCAAAAGCGAGTAAGGATAAAAAGACGAGTGAAATCAATACCAATTGAATTTTCATCGCCAAACTAAATGTTTTTCGGTTCGACTGATTTGTACTGTAGCGGAAGAGTACAGGAAGCAGTAAAAGCCCAAAAAAGCTGAAGAGATAGGAGAACGAAGTCACCAAATCAACGGCGGTGAAGTTCTTACTCGATAGGATCACCACATCATTTTTCCCTTGAAGCAATGCATAATGATTGTAATCATCGAAGTCAAAAAAGCCCTTTTTTAGAATGGAAGAAGGAATAATGGCGTGAAAAGAAGAAGGATAGTTGAAATCGCCATACTTCGTTACCAAACGTCCATCGTGATATTTCGCAATAGAATACGATTCGAGCGTTTCAAATACACTTGTCTGCTGAGAAATGAGCAGTCGTGGGAAACCAATTTCTTCGGGAATCTTTTTTGATTTGAGCGTACAGAAAAGGATCGCACTCGCTGTAGTGTCTTTCGAAACGAGTGGTTGCTTAATGATGTAACTGTACTGTCCTGAATAATCTGAGACAAAATAAATGTTGGGATTAATTTCAGAAGGAATGCTCGATTTTTGGATAATGGTTTCTAACTCTGAATAAATTCCATCTGGATCTTTCGGATATTCAATCAAAGGCTGTTTTTCTGAATCGAACAAGTGAAAATCGATGTCGTATCGCTCCCAAAATCCTTTGAAAAGTCTTCTTTCCATTCCTTCTTGGAAGTCGGAAAAAGTAACCGATTGAGGAGACCCAATAAATCGTTGCAACAACTTATCCTGCTTGATTTCTTCGGCCAGTTGAGAGTATTCGGCTTCTGTTACGATGTTCTTTTCTGTAGCTAACTGGTTGGCGTACAGCTCACGTTCGCTTCGTTCTTTTTTGAAGTTGAATTCAGCAATGTTTCCTGCAGTTACGAGTGAAAATAACAAGAGGAGAATGAGTCCAGCCCCGAGTTGACGTACGCCGTCATGACGATAAATGAGATAGACCATAAAGCCATACAGCACGCCAGGGAAGAAGGCATTAAAGGAAAGCGCATTGCCAACGTTTACTTCGTAAAAGAAGAACAAGCATCCTCCAAAGAAGGTGATCAAGGCCATGTGAACGGCACTCCAACCTACTTTTTTACATTGAATAATGCTATCGCGAACGAATAGGTAGTAGGCGTAGATGAAAAAACCAATGCCTGTTATTGCAAGTATCGAATAGATGTTGAGCTCGAATAATTGATCAATAATTAAAGGAATCGATGAGTTTTCAATCAAGCCTCGGTTCAGATCAACGATGAGAATCCACCATAAAATGGACCCGATAAATAAAGCAGCTGTGGTAAGTTTCGCGGCAACTCCTTTGCGAAGAAGAAGTAAAAATCGTCGCGTTTCGTACATGAAATAGATGAGTACAGTGATGTTGATCCAATAGGCAACAAAGTTCGGAAACAGTTGACTTGTACCGTATAAACTCGGCTCAAACACTTCGGTACCCTCCATAAATTGAAGCAAACCGAGCTTCAAGGATAGGTATCGAGCACCAACGATTCCAATTGGAATAGCTGCACGTATGATCAAAGGAAGGCGCGTGGAAATTTTGGTTAAAAGAAACAGCCACAAGCCGAGTGCTCCAACTAATAACACGAGAAGTATTACTGATTCAGTGCGCGTAATTGTTTGGTTTTCATGGGGGACAATAGAAAACGCGAAGTTGCCATTATTCAGCTTTATGGGATATCCTTGGTCTTCTTCTTCGCTCAACTCCGCCAAAAATGGCAAGTGAAAATCATCGGCAAAGTCATTGATTAACTCACGGTTTTCATACGAGTAATCTTGTTTGATCAAAAATGATCCACACACGGTGTACTCCCCAACTTCTACCGTTTTTGCATAGTACCATCCATTTTGAAGATGAATTACACCGTTGCCGGGATAGTGAATCTCAGCAAACCGCAGGATGGGTAGATGGTTCGTATTCCAAAAAATGAGAGAATCATTTCGATACACATGCAGGTTGAAGTCTGAGTCTCTGGTAAGGTTGCGCCAAAGGTCGTCCGTGCTTTGGTAATGGATAGATTTTTGGTACGAGGCAAGCTCAGCATCGAGTAAACTTTGCGTTCGGTTAAAATCGATTTGAAACGTATGAATGGTTTTGGACGAATGTCCGTGCGAATGCACATTCAAATAGTACACCCCGAATAAAATAGAGCTGACAACCGCAGCGATCAGGATGTAATATTTCTTTAAAACGTTTGTTATCATGCTTTTTGCTGATCCAACCTTAGGGCAATTTCCGTTGTCAATTTGTCGAAGTCGGAGTCTGCATTCCGGTCATTTCGGAACAAGAAGTCGGCATCGTCACGGTAAGGTAGCAAATAATTGTCAAAGCACGGAATCACGTGGTTTTCCCATTGATAGAGAATTGCTTCACGTGAGTATCCTCGTGTTTCCTGATCGCGATAAAGTCGTCGGTCTAACTGTATTTTTTGATCAACATGGATAAATACAGAATAATCCAAGACTTCGCGAACTTCAGGATAATGGAACAGGAATAAACCTTCAACGATAATTACATCTGATGGTTTAATCGTGATCAAAACGTGTTTGTCTGGCGGTGAGTTGAAATGGTATTCTTTAACCACAATTTCTTCGCCTCGCACCAATTTTTGAAGGTCGCTGACTAATTTATCAACGTCGAGTGCTGTAGGAAGGTCGAAATTAACCTCGCCATTTTCATCAATTAACTGATGTTCGATGGGGCGGTAGTAGTTGTCCATCGAGAACACACTTGGTTGCAGATCTTTGTACTCCGTGTAAAGTCGATTCAACAATGTTGTTTTTCCTGATCCACTTCCACCACAAATTCCAATAATCATTTCTCCTTAAATTCAAATTCTACCTCGCCTTCTTTCCCTAGTTGACTTGTATCAAAAACAAGCACTTTGTTCGGCAAATTTACAGTAAATTCTTTTTTCTCTTTAGGATAAAGCACACTACTTGGATTTACAACCGCCAGTTCGGAGAAATCATTATGCGCTGCTTCCTGACCTGGCTCGTAATAGATGATGCTTACTTTGTTGTAACCGTTGTGGTCGAGATGATAGCCAACTCCTTCATTCATCGGGTAAATCCCCAGTTTCAAATTTTTATTTTCGATAAAATAATTCAGGTTCATTTTGTTGAGCACCTTCCATTCTCCATCTTCGTAAATGTGTAAAACAAGTGCGGCTCCCTGATCACTGCGTTCAGCTCCCATCAGGTAGAATTCGCCATTAATTTGAGTCAATAGACCGCGCTCAATCACATTTTTATCTTCAAGGTAGTAACTTCCTGTAGTACCGAAACCAATGTTTTCAATTGGTAGTAGATCGGAAGGCGCCTCTAAGAACGTTCCTTCTATTTCTTTTCCTTTCGATGTAAACGACCGTACATTCCAACCCTTTTTCTTAGCGCTATATCCACGAGCAGCGAAATAAATTTCGTCTTCTGTGAATCCAATATAGTTCCACTGTCCAATGTTGTCGTCTTTTAAATCAGAATCGGGAATCGCTCCCAGCTCCACAGCGTAGCACAGCATGTTGTGGTGCGTCATGAATGTGGCAAATTCGCGTGTAGCCTTTGCTTTTTTATCATCGTATCGAAAATGATGAACAAGTGCTTTGTCGGTTACAACAACATTGATTAATTCAAGTTTATTGTAATCATACGAGCCTAGTTTTTTGATGGCTGAAGAAATTGATCCCGACACCGTTTTTACGTTTCCTGCGGAATTCAACTGGTTGAAATATACTTTTCCATTGTCCAGTTCGAGGTTGTCTAAAAAGTACACATAGCGCGCATTTTCACTGGCGAGATAATAGTATTCTTCGTTTTTCGGGCGGATTTTTTGATCCCATAAACTTTCTTGTTCTTCGCCAATTAAGGTCAGATTGATTTGTGGGGTGCTCATATTCGGATCTTTACTCATCAACATGGCGCCCTTTCCTTTCCATTCAATAATATCGATAAAGGGATGGTCTACCATTGGAATCGTAAATGTTTGCGAGAGACTTTGAAAACCAATAAGAGAGAATAATAAAACAAGAACTTTATTCATAATTTCGTAATTTGTGTGCCCGTTCAATAACAAGGATCGTGCTAAAATAATAAGGAATGATTTCTAAACCAATATCAATCGCAATCAAACAATTACTCTTTATAGGAGTTTTATTGCCAACGCTAGCTCTCGGTGTTTCGTCTTTTATGAAGAAGGGCAAAGAATTGAAAATCGGAAAGAAGGTCCCAGCAATGGATGTCAAAATGATGGCAACCGACGGTGAAGCCTACGATTTACAAGATTTTCAGAAGGAAAATGGAACCATTATCGTTTTCTCTTGCAATACTTGTCCCTTCGTTGTAGGAAATGACGGTTTTGAAGGTTGGGAAAAGGATTACAACGATCTCTACCAAAAAGCAAGTGATGCGAAAATTGGTTTTGTATTGGTAAATTCGAATGCTGCCAAACATGACGGAGACGATTCGATGGAAAAAATGAAAGAACGCGCAGAAAAGCAAGGTTACAAAATGAGCTATCTGATGGATGAAAATTCAGTGGTGGCAGATGCTTTTGGTGCGAAAACAACGCCTCATGTTTTTGTAGTCGATGCAAACGGAAAGTTGGTGATGAGAGGAAGCATTGACAATTCGTGGGACAGCAAGCGAACAGAACTGGAAACATACGCACTCGATGCAATCGACTTTTTAGCAAACGGAACTAAATTATCAAACAATACGCCTGTACCGAGAGGTTGCAGCATAAAAAGAAAATAACCGAATGTCTCGACATTCATATGAGAAACAACTGTTTCAATAACTCGATAAACTATGAAAAGAAAACTACTCTTGGCTTGTGCAATTTTCGCAGCAACTTTTAGCTCTCAAGCGCAAACAACCGACCTTGGAAAACCCATTAGCTGGAAATCAAACTTCCGTTCTGATAAAATTGAAACGAAAGTAATGAGCGGCTTCGATGCTAATGTAGTGGCAGCAGAAGATGCAATCAACGATCAAAACAAGTCACAACCGTGGCGCTTTGGGTACAAGTATGATACGGATTTCACACTTGAGAATTCAGGGACGTGGGAAACGCTCTCCGATGGCAGTAAATTGTGGCGCTTAGGATTGAAATGTGAAGGGGCAATTACAATGAATTTACTGTTGGAAGATTTATTCATTCCAGAAGGAGCATCTCTTTACCTTTTTGATGTAGACAAAACCAATAAAGTAGGAGCATATACTGCTCGAAACAACCGCGAAGATGGAAATCTTGGAACGGAATTACTCCACGGTGACGAAATCATTGTAGAGTACCATGAGCCTGCAAATGTGGCTGGCGAAGGGTCGCTCACAGTATCAAGTGTTGTACATGGATACCGAACGCTAACGCACATTCAAAATGAATTGACACGAGCATTGAACAGTTCTGGAGATTGTAATATTGATGTTCATTGTTCACTTGGTGATCCTTGGTCGAACCAAATTCGATCAGTTGCTATGATCGTTGTAAACGGAAACGGAGCATGTACGGGAGCACTTATCAATAACACGTGTAATGATGGAACTCCTTACTTTCTAACAGCAAATCACTGTCTCGGTGGAAGTACTGGAAACTGGGCATTCCGATTCAATTGGGAAGTAGCAGAAGGTGATCCAACACTTTCATGTGCTACAACAACAAACACTTCGAGCTCATACAATCTATCATCAAATTTTGATCAAACAGCAAACGGAGCAACACTTTTGGCAAACAGCGGAACTTCAGATTTCGCGTTGTTGAAAATCGATAACATGGACGTAAATGATGCCATTAACTGGGGATTGTTCTACGCGGGATGGGATAATACAGATGTTGAGTCTACTGTTTCTCAAGTGGTCGGAATTCACCACCCTGCGGGAGACATAAAAAAAATCTGTCGTGCCTTCGATAACGGAAATAACATCAGCCACCAAAGTGTGAGTGGAACAGATGTTTGGTTCATGAACTCATGGGATGATGGTGTTACAGAGGGAGGTTCTTCAGGTTCTCCTTTGTTTGATCAAAACGGAAGAATCATTGGTCAACTATACGGTGGTGCAGCTGCATGTAGTGGAACAAGTAACAACGGACAATATGATTTCTACGGACGTTTCGGAGTATCTTGGGATTTAGGAGTGAAACAATATTTGTCGCCAGCTTCATGTGGTGCAGAGCAGTCAATAAATGACGGGTATGATCCAAATCCAGGAACAAGTAGCATTGAGGAAATTTCTTCAAACTTGTTCGCTGTTAGTCCTAACCCAAGTACGGGAATGTTTACTGTTCAACTCGAAGATGTGGCAACTGACGCACGAATTACAGTATTAGACATGACAGGACGTATCATTTCTACCGAGAAACTTACGTATGGAGTTTCATCCTTGCTTGATTTAACATCAGCAGCCAATGGAACATACATCATCCGCTTGAATTCAAGCCTTGGTTCAGAAATGAAGACCATTGTTGTAAACAAATAAAACTACTGTTCCGGAGCAATCCGGAACAGTCTACTTACTTATACTCGAACTATGAAAAAACAACTTCTCATTGCAGGAGCGATCGCGCTATTCTCCATGGCGAGCTTCGCTCAGATTACGGACATGGGTGGTCCCGTCAGCCTAAAAGGAAAGGCGGTCACAAATGTGGATGTCCCTCGAATTACGATGCCCGGATTCGACATGGCAGAAATTGAAGCGCAAGATCTTATCAATGATGCGGCGAAGGATGCTCCATGGCGATTCGGATATAAATATGAAACCAATATCACACCAAAAAACAGCGGTGCTTGGGTGGATCTTCCAGGAGGAAATCGTGTGTGGAGAACGGAAATTGTAGCACCTGGTGCCTTGACGATTAACCTCACATTAGAAGATGTTCATTTCCCAGAAGGAGCACATTTGTATTTGTACGACATCAATAAAACACATACCGTGGGTGCGTACACTGCGCGCAACAATCATCCGAGTGGAGAATTGGGAACAGATTTGGTACATGGTGATCATATCGTTGTTGAGTACTTCGAGCCAGCATCCGTACAAGGTCAGGGAAAATTTAAGATTAACGGAGTGACACATGGTTACCGTAGCTTGAATATCATTCAGAATAGCTTAGCGAAAGCATTGAATAGTTCAGGAGATTGTAACATCGATGCACGTTGTACAGTTGATCCGTATGTAGGTGGATTGAGTGCTTGGGACGATCAAATTCGCTCGGTAGCAATGATTGTTGTGAACGGAAGCGGAATTTGTACTGGAGCATTGATTAACAATTCATGTAACGACGGAACACCTTACTTCTTAACGGCGAACCACTGTCTCGGCGGAGGAACATCAAACTGGTTATTCCGTTTCAACTGGGATGTACCAGAAGGTAATCCAGGAATGTCATGCGCCACTACAGCGAATACACCAACAACATTTAACAGTCCATCAAACTATGATCAAACGACTGTGAATGGTGCAACCGTACTTGTGAGTGGAGGAGGAGCGGACCACGCATTGTTGATGCTCGATAATATGACGGTTGCCGATGCAACAAACTGGGGACTGTTTTATGCAGGATGGAACAATGACGATACGGAAGCTGCTGTAACAGAAGTAACAGGAATTCATCATCCGTCAGGAGATATCAAGAAAATTTGTAGAGCGTACGAGAACGGTGGAGCAAACAATATTCATCATGGGACTTCTGGCGGAGCTTCTGTTTGGTGGATGGATGGTTGGGACGACGGTGTAACAGAACCAGGATCATCAGGGTCTCCTTTGTTCGATCAAAATGGTCGCATTATCGGACAATTGTACGGAGGTTCGGCTGCCTGCCAAGGTACATCAGCGAATGGATATGATTTTTATGGAAGACTCGGTGTTTCATGGGGATTGGGAATTGGTGCCTACCTCGATCCTGCATCATGCGGTGGGTCGAATGTGATCAACGACGGATGGGATCCAAATGCTGTTACAACAGTTGACGATGCAAGTATTCAAGGTATTTCATCGCCACCAAGTCAATTGTGTGGTGATAGCTTTGATCCTGTTGTTACCCTCCGAAATGCAGGAGCTAACAACTTGACATCAGCAACGATTTTGTATAACATCGACGGAGGAGCAAATCAATCATTCAGTTGGACAGGAAACTTAGCTTCTAACTCAAGTACTACGATTACGCTTCCAACAATGATTACAACAGCGGGCCCGCACGTATTCAATGCGAGTACGAGTAATCCAAACGGAGTGACAGATACGAACCCTAGCAATGACGCATCCTTGAAAAATTACGATGCAACAATAGGTGGAGTGTTGGCAACGCTTACCATTGAAACGGATTGTTGGGGATATGAAACCTATTGGGAAATCGTGCCAACGGGAACAACTACGGTTGTGGCATCAGGAGGTAACACAACAGGAATTCCTCCCGGAGGGTCGCAAGCTGCAAGTGCTGGAGATCCAGGGTCGTATGGCGATGAAATTACCGTCAATGAAAGTCTTTGTTTGTCAGCAGGATGTTATGATTTGATTATGTATGATGATTGGGGAGATGGAATGAATGGAACAGCATCAAACTGTGCAGTAGATGGCGACTTCTATGTAACCGACGATCAAGGGACGATTTTGGCTCAAATGACAACCCTCTCATATACATCAGACACAACTACTTTCTGTCTGTCAACGCCATGTACTTCAACTTTCGATTATTCTACGGTTGAACCAACATGTGCAGAAAACAGCGACGGTTCATTCACAGTGTCTTTCTTAACAGGGAATGCATCTGGAGCAACATATGATATTGGAAACGGTCCGCAAGGAACAGGTTTGTTTACGGGACTTTCTTCTGGAACTTACTCCGTAACGGTAGTGGATGGCGATCAATGTGCGTCGAATGTAAACGTTGTTTTGAATGGTCCAAGTCCGTTAACTGGAACAAGTACTGTTACGAATGCAACATCAGCAGGAAATGATGGAGCAATCAATATCACAGTAGCAGGAGGAACGCCAAACTATACGTTCGCATGGACGGCACCAAATGGATTCACGGCTTCTACGGAAGATCTTACAGGATTGTCTGCTGGAACTTACTCCGTAACAATTACAGACGCAAACGGATGTGCAACAACATTGAATAGTATTACTGTCGATATCACTTCCAGCATCGAAGAGTTGAATGCACCGCAGTTCATCATTTACCCGAACCCATCGAATGGAATGGTAAATATTGAGATGATTAGTCCAATTGTAGATGAAACAACTGTTCGAGTGATGGATATTTCTGGACGAATTGTATACGATTCAACCTTGGAAGGAGAAAGCTTCAACGTCGACCTGTCTTCGGCAGCAGATGGAACGTATTTCTTGAATGTTAGAACAGATAAATATCAAACAACACAGCCGATTGTACTAAAGAAGTAAACGGCAATTGAAGGTCAAAACTCCACTCTCGCAAAGGGTGGAGTTTTTTGTTTGAGCCTAAACTATTTAGAATGATTTTAAATACCTTCTTTGTGGTATTGTCTTTCAAGGAAAGAACTCTTTTCTTTACGCGCGATTTGCAGTAAATCGATTAATTAAGTTAAGAAAGGTGAAAGCGTCGTCGTTACGAACATATTTTGATCCGTTTAAAGAGGTGTCCAATGCTCCTCTGGTTGTGTTCAGAATTATTTTTGGACTCCTGATGCTCTTTGGCGTGTCGCGCTTCTTGTGGAAAGGATGGGTAAAACAATTATACATCGATCCAGAATATCATTTCACTTACCTTGGCTTTGATTGGGTCGAACCGTTGGAGGGAAATTTAATGTACGTTCCATTCGTTCTGATGATTATCGCTTCCATTTCGATCATTCTGGGAGCGTTCTACCGTTGGGGAGCCGTTATCTTCTTCTTGTGTTTTACATACATCGAGCTCATTGATAAATCATATTACCTCAATCACTATTACTTCGTAAGTCTAATCAGTTTTCTAATGATTTGGCTTCCTGCCAATGCACGATTTTCACTTGATGCGAAGTTCTATAAACCGATCGCGAGCAGAACAATGCGCCAATGGCATTCGGGCATTTTGAAGTTTCAATTGGCGGTTGTTTATGTATTTGCCGGAATTGCAAAAGTCAATTCGGATTGGTTATTTGATGCTCAGCCGCTTAAGATTTGGTTGCAGGCGCACCACAATATTCCCGTAATCGGTGGTTTTCTTCAGGAAGAATGGGTGGCATATGCCTTCAGTTGGTCAGGATGTCTGTACGATTTATTCATCGTTTTCTTTCTTCTTTCGACTAGATTTCGGCCATATGCGTATTTCTTCGTGGTGTTTTTCCATCTCGTTACGTGGTACCTTTTCCCAATCGGAGTATTCCCATGGGTAATGATTTTCTCAACGTTGATCTTCTTTTCAGATCAATTTCATGAAAGGGTATTGAGGTTTTTGGGCTCTGAGAAGGTCATTCGAAAAAGTGAAAAACCCTTGGCGCGACCGCGGAAATTTGTTCGTACCGCGCTCCTTATTTATGTGCTTATTCAGCTGATTGTACCCATTCGTTTCCTCCTCTACAAAGGCGATTTGTTTTGGAATGAGGAAGGATTTCGTTTTTCGTGGCGCGTGATGCTCATGCACAAGGAAGGTCACGCAACGTTCTATTTGGTTGATAAAAAAACAGGAAGAGAATCGGAAATTCAAAATGGTGATTTCCTCACGCAAACACAAGAAGATCAAATGGCAACACAGCCAGATATGATCATCCAATATGCCCAAATGCTAAAAGAAGAGTACGATGGTCGTTTACTGCATTACGGCGATTATAAATTCCTGATTGAGGACCCTGAAATTCACGCAGAAATTTATGTCAGTTTGAATGGAAGACCCGCTCAATTGTTTGTAGATAAAAAGCATGACTTAACGGAATACCCATACAACCTTGCCCACAGAACTTGGATTGAACCTTTCAAAGAATGAAAACACTACTGACAATATCATGTTTGTTGATGCTGATGACTTCGTTTGCTCAGGTGAGTGGAACCGTGGTGGATGGGCAGCAAATTGGCGTTCCTGGGGTCAAACTTAAGAATGAACGATCTGGTGAACTTGCGCGAACAGCGGACGACGGTTCATTCAAGATAGAAGCAGGTAAAGGCGATACATTGATCGTTTCGATGCTTTCTTTCGATACAGTGTTTTATGTGGTTCAAACGAATGACCTTTCAACCAAATTCGCTATCCGATTAACGGAAAAATACCAAGATGTTGAAGGAGCTAACGTGATTCGCAAGCAAATGGAAGGATTTGACGTGGGCTTTCTTCCTCCCGTTCGAGGTGTCCAAATTTACACGGGAACCAACGCGGTGATAGAACTAGCAGAATTAAGCGGAGCGAAATCAACGGCGAATCCACGAGAGATTTTCGCGAAAGTACCAGGTCTCAATATTTGGGAAAGTGACGGAGCGGGAATTCAAGTTGGAATTGGTGGGCGTGGACTGAGTCCGAACCGAACAGCGAATTTCAACACACGGCAAAACGGATATGATATTAGTGCAGACGCTTTGGGATACCCAGAGAGTTATTACACGCCGCCATTCGAAGCGTTGAAAGCGATCGAAATCATTCGCGGATCAGCATCGCTTCAGTTCGGAACACAATTCGGAGGACTGTTAAACTTCATCATCAAGGATGCTCCAAACAATACACCCTTCGAATTTACGTCGCGAACAACGGGTGGAACCTACGGTTATTTGGGTACTTTCAATCGAGTGGCTGGATCGAAAAATCGTCTTTTCTATCAGGCGTATCATCAATACAAACGCGGAGATGGCTACCGCGAAAACTCCAATTTCGAGCAGCACCAAGCATTTGCACAAGTGGGATATTACCTCACTGAGAATGTAAAAGTACGATTGGAATATACGCACATGAATTACCTTGCAAAGCAAGCCGGTGGACTTTCGGATGTATTGTTTGAAGAAGATCCGCGTCAAAGCTTACGCGATCGAAATTGGTTCCGCGTGAATTGGAACATGCTAGCATTTCACTACGACCACGAGATATCGCGAAAAGCACACTTTAATGTACGTGCATTTGGCATGGCGTCGAGTCGTCAAACACTCGGATTCTTGGGGAAAATCACGCAGCAAGATCCGGGCGGTGCGCGAGAAATGCTGCTTGGAACATTTAGAAATGCTGGGGCAGAAGCCCGTTTTTTACAGCGCTATGATGTGCAGCGGAAGAAGGAAAAAATGGAAATCCGAGGTGCGTTTTTGGTGGGAGCAAGATACTATCGTGGAAAAACAATAGCAGATCAGGGAACGGCAACGGATGGTGTAGATCCCGATTTTGATTATCAAAATCCCAACGATTTGGAAGGTTCTTCATTTACGTATCCTTCAGAAAATATCGCTGGATTTGCTGAGAATATTTTGTTTTTGGGAGATCGAACAACCGTCAATTTTGGCTTAAGAATGGAGTCTATTCACAGCGGATCGAGTGGGTACTACAAACGTTATGCGGTTCACCCCGTTAACTTAGATACCTTGGCTGTTTACACCATCGAAGACAACAATTCTGTGGAGCGCTTTGTGCCATTATTTGGAGCGGGAGCATCCTTTCGAACCAGCAAAAGATCGAAGGTTTATGCCAATTTCACACAGAATTACCGAGCCATCAACTTTACAGATATTCGAATCAACAACCCGAACATTTTAATTGACAGTACCATCCGTGATGAATATGGATACACGATGGAAATCGGTTTCAGAGGGATCAAAAAAGACTTTTGGATTTATGACATCGCTGCATTCTCTGTATTCTACGGAGACAAAATTGGACTAGCGCCAAAGGCGGGAACTACTGTAAAAGAACGAACGAACATTGGGAATGCACGAAATATGGGTGTGGAGCTGTTTACAGAGTTCGATTTCATCAAAGCGTTGAGAGACTCATCACGTCATTCGCTTTCACTCTTTGTAAATGCTGCTTACATCGATGCACGATACATTTCGTCGAAAGAGCCAAATTATGTGGGAAAACAGGTGGAATACGTAAGTCCATTCATTTTAAAGTCCGGATTGAAATACAAAACAGGACCATGGAGTTTCCAAGTACAAGGCTCTTACAATTCCAGTCAATTTTCAGATGCATCGAACTCCATTTTACCATCGGGAGATGCGGTGATTGGTGAAATCCC
>JABXHO010000162.1 GCA_013373595.1 Flavobacteriales bacterium
AGCACGTAGGACAAACAGGAGTTGCTATTCGTCCGAACTTGTACATCGCTGCAGGGATTTCAGGAGCTATTCAGCACTTAGCTGGAGTAAATGGTTCGAAAGTAATTGTTGTAGTGAACACCGATCCTGAAGCGCCTTTCTTTAAGGCTGCTGACTACGGAATTGTTGGAGACGCATTTGAAGTTCTTCCTCGATTAACGGAAGCTGTGAAAAAATTCAAATCGTCGAACTAACATTTCTCGTTGAGAAATGCTATTTTAGCGTGACAATATTGCAATAGGGAAGCAATTTCGAAGCAAATCGAATGCTTCCCTACTTTTTTATCAGTTTCTGAAATCGCACACCGAACATGAACAAGATTAAATTGGAAATCGTTGGATTATCGTACAGTCAGACTCAATCAGGCGCATACGCCTTGGTTCTTTCAGAAGAAAACGGGAATCGTCGACTGCCAATTATTATCGGAGGATTCGAAGCGCAAGCTATCGCTATTGAATTGGAAAAGATGGTCCCTACCCGTCCTCTTACTCACGACTTGTTCAAGAATTTTGCTACTACATTTAATATTCACGTAAAAGAGGTTGTCATCTACAATCTCGTTGAAGGAATTTTTTATTCCAAACTTGTTTGCGAGTTCAATGGTGAGGTAACAGAAATTGATGCACGAACCTCTGATGCCATTGCCATCGGTGTTCGTTTTAAATGTCCAGTTTATACCTTCGAAAACATTCTGTCGAGTGCTGGAATTCTACTCGATGAAACATCAGAAATTGGAGGTGACGCTCTATTCTCCGAATCGGAAGAAGCTGAAGAACCTGCAGATACACTTTCTACCGTTTCAATCGAAGAACTGGAAAATCAACTCAACGAAGCTATTGCCAACGAAGACTATGAACTTGCATCGAAAATTCGGGATGAAATCAATAAGCGCAACGCTTAGCATCCTTCTAATTTGTTTCTTAGCCACTACTTCTTTTGCCAACGATGCCGTCGGTAAGAAATTGATGAATGGTAAACAAACATTCATTCTCTCCAAGAATCAAACATTTAAGAACACAGATTCTACGCTAAGCGTACTCAGCGAAGGCAACTGGAAACAAAAAGGACAAACACTGATCCTTTCCGGAACGATCTCCGACTCAATTCCTTTCACGGATTCACTCGAAATCATCTACGAAACATCCGAACGACTCTCCTTCAAGAAAGGTGAAATCTACAGTACTTTCAAAACAGATAAAGAAGAGGAAGGAAACATTTGGACATCCATTTTCCGTGGACTTCTGGGGATGGGCGTGCTCATTTTAATTGGCTTCTTATTTAGTAGCGACCGAAAAAGCATCAATTGGCCTCTTGTTTTCAAGGGAATACTCCTTCAACTCGTACTTGCCTTATTGATCTTAAAAGTCCCTGGCGTAGAACTTGTATTTGACTTCATCTCTAGGGTATTCGTGAAAACGGTCAACTTTGCTCATGACGGTGCTAAATTCGTCTTTGGAGACTTCGTTACAGGTGATGTCAACTTGTACGTAAAAAACTTCGCTACATGGATTTTACCTTCAGTTATCTTCTTCTCAGCATTGAGTAGCTTACTGTATTACTGGGGAATTCTTCAAAAAATCGTTTGGTTCATGGCATACATCATGAAACGATTGATGGGCTTATCCGGAGCAGAAAGTGTTTCCGCTGCTGGAAATGTATTCCTTGGACAAACTGAAGCACCGCTTTTGGTAAAACCATACCTCGGACGAATGACCAAGTCTGAAATCATGTGTTTGATGGCAGGAGGAATGGCTACGATAGCCGGAGGAGTTCTCGCTTCCTACATAGGATTTTTAGGAGGAGAAGATCATCTATCACAAGTTTACTTCGCCAAGCATTTGCTTACCGCTTCTTTGATGAGTGCACCCGCAGCCATTGTATTTGCGAAAATCATTGTTCCTGAAAAGGAGAAAATCGATGAAGATTTATCTGTTGCGAAAGATAAAATTGGTACGAATGCCTTGGAAGCTATCACCAACGGTACAACCGATGGTTTAAAATTGGCTGTAAACGTTGGTGCCATGTTGATTGTGTTCATCTCATTGATGGCATTTGCCAATTTCCTATTGGGGAAAGTTGGTTATTATACTGGCGCAAACGACATGATTGCTGGTTGGGGGCACTACAGCTCCCTCTCCTTTGAAGCCATTCTCGGGTATGCACTTTCACCGTTCGCCTGGATTATGGGCGTTCCTTGGGAGGACTGCATGAGTGTTGGTCAACTTCTTGGGGAGAAAACCATTTTGAACGAATTTGTGGCATATGCCCATCTTGGAAACCTCAAACACACCATGTCAGACAAATCCATTCTGATGTGTACCTATGTTCTTTGCGGCTTCGCCAATTTTGCCTCAATTGGAATTCAAGTTGGGGGAATTGGAGCACTTGCTCCTGAAAAGAAAAGCATCCTTGCCAAGTACGGAGTGAAAGCTTTAATCGCTGGAACACTCGCCTGTATGAGTACTGCAGTAATTGCAGGAATGCTCTTCTGAAAAACATAACACATTGATACAATAATCATTAAAAACGAATAACCACGTTTAATCTAGGATTATAACGTACTCGTCGACATGCAACAGCCGTTGAACGAAGATTTTCTCATTTTTCGTTCTAATCTATCGTATCCCATCCTAAACCACCTATCTACCTGATTAACGGGCTGATACACCCTTTCAGCAAACGATTTCTGTAATCTACAATTATTGGTATTCTCCCTCCCAACGAGCACATTCTCGCCATTTTGGCTTACGTCTAAAAAATACCCGTCCTTGTCGAAACACGTCCTCCATTCGACGAATTTCATTTTTAACTAGCTGATTATCTACTATATTATTTATAACAGTTAACCAAAAAAAACACTTTATTTATGAAAAACTCCATACGTTTATTACTACTTGCTACTCCAATGTTTTTAATTTCACTTATTACATACTCGCAAGACGATATGGAGAAAATATGGGTCACATTTACTTCCCATGATGATGTTCCTATAGCGCAGGAAAATCAATTATTCTCAAGAAATGAGTCGATTCAGACACTTATAGACGATTTCTCCATTACTTCCGTGAAGCAAGCTCTTCCTGCCTCAGAAAGAGACGCATTGCAACACGTATACGAAGTAACATGTCAGTGCGACATCTCGGAGCTTTCAAATGAAATCAATAAAGGAGAAACTCCTCTAGATCATCCAGAGCCCGCTCCGAAATACGAATTGCTTAACGAGCCCAACGATTACTCACTCAACTTTTCCCCCGACTACGCCCTTGAATTAATCAATGCAACGGAAGCTTGGAGTTATTCCACTGGCGACCCAACAATCGTAATTGGTATTTCTGATGCCAACTATTACGATGCACATGAAGATTTAGAGGGAAAAATAGTCTATCTAGATCCAACAAACAATTCGACCAATTACTATCATGGCACAGCCGTAGCTATTACTGCTGCCGGACATACAAACAATAATATTGGCAAGAGTTCGATTGGTTATGATTGCAGCCTATACCTAACCGTTACGGACTACAATAAAGTCATAGAGATGTCTCAATTGGGCGTTCGCGTGATCAACATAAGTTGGGTTTCCGCATGCTTTGACTCTCCGTACATACAAGCAATTATTGATGAAGCGTACGATAATGGAGCCATCCTCGTTGCTGCGGCAGGAAATGGAAACACATGTGGTGGCTCAACGAATTTGGTATTCCCAGCATCTTGCAACCACGTTATTTCAGTTACAAGCATTGGAAGTCAAGACAACCATGAACGAGTACTTGGCGACCCAACTACGACACATCAACACAACAGTCGTGTGGACATCTGCGCACCTGGTTATGACGTTCCATTATCCATTGCTCCGGGGTATTACAATACCTCAAATGGAAGCTCATTTGCAGCACCTTTTGTTTCGGGTACTATCGGATTAATGCTCTCACTTCGTCCATGTTTAACATTTGAAGAAGTAGAAACAATTTTAAAGGAAACCGCCGATGACATTTACCCATCCAACCCATCGTACATGAATCAATTAGGAGCAGGACGACTAAATGCTGGAAAAGCACTTGATATCACCAGAAATTATTGTCAACCCCAAGTAGTATCGGGTACATCTGGCACCCTTTCTGGCAATGGAACTAATAACGGCAACGTAATCGACCCTACGAATGACTCATTAAACCTTACAAACAACCAAGGGTCTGACTTATCACCCAATTCTAGCAATATAATGGCATCGGTAGCTGAGATTCATTCAACGAAAATCAACTTGTTTCCGAACCCTACATCCAACCAATCAACCTTGAAGTGGGAAAATACTGAAGCAACCGATTTACTTTGCTATGATTCGAAAGGAACACTTATTGAACAGAAACACTTTGGGGCTAATACAACGGAAACAAGTATCAGTACTGATGAATCAGGTGTTTATTTATTGAAGTTAGTACGCAATCAAGAAATCGTTTGGCACGGGAGGCTTGTACGATTGTAAGACTTTAAGCCTTCGATTTGTGTGTGAGATGAACATACGTTTTAGTGCTTAATCCTCGCTTCGGTCAATCAGCTGTGAATTGATGCTTTTACTTGGGTTTACCCCCAGCTTTTTCAAATTCTCCGTTCTTCGGATTAAGTTACCCGTTCCCTCGGAGAGTTTTTTCATCGCTGATTCATACGTCCCTGTGGCTGTTCTAAGCTGATTACCGAACTTGATCAAATCCTCGGAGAAGTTCACAAACTTGTCATACAAGGCCGCTGCTTGACGCGCGATTTCTTCTGCATTCTTATTTTGCAAATCTTGTTTCCAGATATAAGAAATCGTTCGCAGCGTGGCTAACAAAGTCGATGTGGATACCATCACAACGTTTTTGTCGAGTGCTTTTTCGAACAAGGCAGGATCTTCACTCAATGCCAAGGTAAGCGCAGGCTCGTTGGCAACAAACATCAACACATAATCGGGCGAGTTAATGCCGTACAAATTTTGATAATCCTTGCCACCCAATAATTTGATGTGTCCGTTTACACTCAATAAATGTTGTTTTAACGCACTCTCTCGACTAGCTTCGTCGTCACTGTCGTTGAATTGACTGTATGCCGTGAGCGACACCTTAGAATCAAGAATAAGGTGTTTGCCATCGGGCATATTGATGATGTAATCCAAGCGCTGATTGGCGCCATCTTCGGTTTTCAGGTTCGTTTCCTTGGTGTAATGCACGCCTTTTTGCAATCCCGCTTTCTCTAAAATCGCTTCGAGGTGCATTTCTCCCCAGTTTCCTTGCGTTTTGGAATCGCCACGAAGGGCTTGCGTCAAGCTTTTCGTTTCCTGCGTAATCTCTTGATTGAGTGCCCGCAACATTTCCAGATGCTTCCCTAACTCAGCCGTGCGAGCAATGCTCTTCTCGTCGCTGTCCTCAACTTTCTTCTGGAATTCCGAAATTTTCTCTTTCAAAGGACTGAGAATCGCATCAATATTCTCCTTGTTCTTATCGGTAAATTTATTCGTTTTCTCTTCGAGGATCTTGTTCGCCACCAACTCGAATTCCTTGGTGAATTTCTCCTGAAGTGAATTGAATTCCTCCTTCTGATCTACGAGCTTTACTTCGAGCGCTTCAAACTTACTTTTGTACTCAATGGCTTTGGTCATTTCAGCCTGATTGACCGCACGCAACTCATTCAACTCGGATGCATGCACTTGTCGAATTTGATGCATTTCCTCTTTTAAACTTCGACTTTCTGCCTCCGCATGTTGAATAGAACTCGTCAAGGTTCCGTTTTCCACCTTTGTTGACTCTAACTCCGCAGAAATGGTCGAATACTTCTCTTGTCCCTTTCGCTGAGCAACAATAAAACCGATCAATCCTCCGACAATCACACCTAGAATCAACAATACATACTCCATAATTTAAAAGTAAGCAATATAACCAAAATGGACCTTGCTGTTACTCAAAAGAACTTGGTTGTCGAACTGTTTCCCGAGTGCGTAGGAGATGGAAAAAACGCCCAAGTTTGTACTGAATGAAAAACCGACACCAAAGCCAAAAGGCTGATCGTTTAGATAAGAATCGGAGGTGTTTTCATACCAAGTTTGATCATAAAAGGCAAACACATGCGAATTGCGATCTAGCAAAAAACGGTACTCCAATGTGGTCGTTGTTAAGGTGGAAGCGAGCAATTCATCTTCATTAAACCCACGTTGTGATGTGAGTCCACCAAATCGGAACAATTCATTTTGAAAAATCTCTTCAGTATTGTAAAACTCCGTATGATTCGCCACACGCAGTACATGTCGTTTTGTAACTGGAATAAACAATTCAGCATCTACCTCCCCCTTTAAGATGAGCGAATTCACCACGTCGGACGTATCACTTGCACGAAACGAGCGACTTCCAGCACTTCCAGACACCATAATGCGATGACCTGTTGATGGATTCGGTAAATAATCCAGTGATTGCCGTGCATACGCCAAACCATAGTTATTGGAAGCCGTTGTGCCTAATTTTGCATAGGTCGGATTATTAAGTCCGCCAGAAAGCACATTCGATTGAATGTTCTGGTAAAATGCCTTGATATAGCTTCCATGCGACATGAAATACTGCACACCAATCGAAGAATTCAACTCGATAAAAGAAGTATCACGCTTGTACAAATCAAAGGTTCCGTCCAGTCCGAATGACGTTTTAAATAGGAAAGGATAGTTGAGTCGTGCCTTAAGTGATTGCGTTTGGTCCCGAATACTTTGCCATCGAATATCAAGCAGTTCCCCTTTTTTAAGTGCATTCAATAATTTCAGGTTGAGTTCTCCCGTAAAGGAAACCCGTTGGGTAATTGGATCAGGTTGAAGTCCAACAATACCATTTACCGAACTCACTGGATTACTTTTCAAGTAGACGAATAACTCCGCTCCAGTTTTGGTAAACAAAATTTCATGCGGTTTGATTTCATTCAAAAACGACACTTGCTTCACACGTCCACTGATTTTTTTCAAGAGCGATTCGTCGTAAACATCTCCTACCTTCACCCCCAACAAACTCGAAATATAACTCTTCGAAACAGACGAATCGCCTTTCACATGGATCTCCTCCCAAACAAACACACGTCCGCGA
>JABXHO010000015.1 GCA_013373595.1 Flavobacteriales bacterium
AACGGATGTTCAACCGATGTTACAATTACAGTAGATGAGCCAACTGTTTTAACGGCGAGCTCAACGGCTACTCCATATAACTGTGTGACTGGTTTATCAACTGTTACCGTTTCTGCAACAGGAGGAACGGCACCTTACACGGGAACTGGAGCATACAATGAAGGTATCGGAACATATACGTACACGGTAACAGATGCAAACGGATGTACAACATCAACTTCTATTACAGTGAATGAATTGCCTGCATCAATTACAATTGTTGGTGCACCGGCAGACGAAACAGTAGAGTGTAACGCTATTCCTACGGCACCTGCAGTAACAGCTGTTGGAAGCAATGGTGAAAATATCAACGTTGTGTTTAGTGAAACTGTTCTCGGTTCAGGATGTAACTACCAAATTGAAAGAACATGGGTAGCTACTGATTCTTGTGGAAACTTCGTAGAAGCGACACAAATGCTTGATGTACAAGATACAGAAGGACCCGTAATTGCATGTCCAGCGGATTACACAATCGATTGTAACAACCCATTCATTCCAATTGATTCTGTGGTTGTATCATATACAGATTGCAGCAATAACGTAACAGTGTCTATTTCTGACTCAATTGTTTCAGGATCAGGATACGTTAGCCAACAAGTAATCTACCGAACAATTACAGCAACAGATGATTGTGGAAACACATCGAGTTGTGTTCAGGTAATCTCAGGTGGAGATGTATTGACTGAAGGAGAATGTAAGAAATGTGATTCTGAAATCAGCCTAGTAGTTGATCCATTTAATCCATCATGTGTTTACGTTACATCGTGTAAAAACCTATCGAATGTTGTACTTAAAGACATCAATGGATGGGAATATAAATTCGATGGATTGTCTGGATATACTGGATACTTCTGTCACCCTAGTGGATTGCCAGTTGTAGATGCTTGGGTTAAGTCTGGATGTTACAAAAGCGGAGATGGTCCAGGATATGGACACCACTTCTCATTGTGTGGAGGATCAACAGGTCCTGTATCTTATGAGGCTAGTGCTGGAGTTAACACTTACTACGAGTGGATCGATCAAGTTTCTCTTGGAGGAATTAACAACCAATCAGGAAATGATGGTGGATACGGTGACTACTCTACAGTTGTGGAAGGCGTATCTCCAGGAGATGTTGTTAGCGTACAGTTGACACCAGGATTCTCTGGAACAGCTTACGATGAAAATTGGAGAGTATGGGTTGACTGGAACTACGACGGTGATTTCTTGGATCAAGATGAACTCGTGTACGAAGGACATGGAACTACTAGTAAGTCGGGTAATTTCACAGTTCCGCAGTTCGCAACATTGAATTCAGACTTGAAAGTACGTATATCAATGAAGTGGGGCGGTTACTCTGCACCAAATGAAAGCTTCCAATATGGAGAGGTTGAGGACTACACAATCTATGTGGTTTCAGGATCTCAAAATATGGGTGCGCAAATCACGTCAGATAATCACAAAGGAGAAGGAACTCCAAGAAACAATGTGAAGTCTTACGAAGAGGTAATCAACGATGTATCAGTTGGTGGTATTGGACTTGAGTTAGGAGATGTTTATCCAAACCCTGTTCTTACTTCTAACGGTGTGTTCAGCCTTGATATTAGAATTGGTCACAAAACGGATGTAGAAGTTCGAGTTGTGAGTCTATTGGGTGAGGCTGTTACTTCAGAAGTGATGCAACTTGAGTCAGGTGCAAACAAACGTCAAATTGACGTAACGGGTGTTGCTCGTGGATCTTACTTGGTTGAAGTGATATCAGGAAACTTGAAAAAGACAACAAAGTTGGTTGTTCAATAAGAGTCCCGATTAAAAATAACAAGCCGTTCCGACATACCGTTGGGACGGCTTTTTTGTGGGAAATACATAACGATTCTATCCCGAAAATCGAGTGAAGTAATAATTCTGAAGAAGTGAGAAAGAGAGTTAGTCGGCCGTTTTTTGAGAGTCGCCAATAAGATGATTCAACTCAGCGAGTTCTTCATCAGTGAGGTCGCGGTATTCTCCTTCAGGAACATCGAGCTCAATATTCATAATCCGAACACGCTTCAAACGCACAACATCGTATCCAAAGTACTCACACATTCGACGGATTTGTCGGTTTAAACCTTGCGTAAGCACAATTCGAAATTCATACCTCCCCAATTGTTCTACCTTACATTTTCTGGTTACGGTATCTAAAATAGGAACACCATTCGACATGTCTTCAATAAATGAAGAAGTGATAGGTTTGTGAACAGAAACGATATATTCTTTTTCGTGATTGTTACGAGCACGAAGGATTTTGTTGACAATGTCACCATCATCTGTTAAGAGGATCAGCCCTTCACTCGGTTTATCCAATCGTCCAATTGGGAAAATTCGTGTTGGGTAATTGATGTAGTCGATGATGTTATTTTTTTCCACACGACGGTCGGTGGTGCAAACAATTCCAATCGGTTTGTTAAAAGCGATGTAGACATTCTTTCGAACGTTTAATGTCACTGATTTTCCGTCAACCGCAACTTCATCTCCTGGTAAAACTTTGGTCCCCATTTCGGGCACAACACCGTTAATAGTAATTCTACCTTGCTCAAGAAGTTTATCTGCAGCTCTACGCGAACAATAGCCTGCCTCACTCAAGAACTTATTTATTCTAACGGGTTTTGTATTCATTTCTGCTTGGATGGAACACAAAGTTATCAGAATCACATCACCTATTGAAGAAAAATAGAAGAAGTTCCATGTTTTATCGTGCAAGATCTTCCGGCCTAGCCATTATTGAAAATAAATACGGATTAATTTCAGCTCTTTAGTTGACTAGTTTTTGCTTGAAAATGACTGTATTAGTTGTCTTCAATTCCCTTGATAATTAGTACTTCTAAAAATAAAATTCACATTATAGCAACCTTTATTTACTCTTCACGTTATATAACTAGCCTACTTTCGCTACATGGTTATTCAGATACTAAATAGGTGTTTGAATTGATTATGCAAACGATAGATGGCCGCTGTAATTAGTTCGACCAAACCGCCAGAATGTTCGACAGAAACGTTAAAATGAAATTTTCAACCACTAAAACGCGTTTTTTGTCTCATCATTCACTAGGTTTACTTGCGTTGACGCTAATTTGCAGTTTTACACCACTCCCAAAGCAAACGGTAGAACCAAAGACTACACTTATGAAAAAATTATTATGCCTAGCCAGTCTGTTTTGCAGCGGGCTTGTATTCGGACAAGTGGCTACAAATCATGTTGAAGCTGATGATATTAGCAGCTCAGCTTGGTATCTTTACGTGGACAATCCAGACGTAAAAATCGAACTCAAAAGAGCTGATTGCGATATCAACTCAGGTCTTGATCAACAGTACATTTTCGTTCGGTTAACAAACAGAACACAACGTAACATTACCCTCAATTGGGAAATGGATATGTTCTACAATGGTGATTGCTTAACCTGTGGCGTTGGAGAGTATGAGTGGAACTACACACTAGAACCTTCTCAAGTTGTGGAAGGAGAGTGCACATTAGACGCGGATAAACGACTGCGTATATTCTCGAAATTTATCGACCCAAACTATACCAATACTTCGGAGCTAACAGGCTTCAAATTCAGTAATTTAACGATGGACTAAATAACTACTATTGCGCTATGAACTTTTTGAAAACAAAAATATTGCTCGGCCTTATGGCAACGCTCATGTTTGGAGCATGGAGTCTCGGGCAATGCAGTGTTACAATTAATACGACGGTACAGCCGGGTGGTGATTGTAACGGTGTAACTGTGGATTTCACCGCCACAGCTGATGCAGTTTTACCTGTATTAAGTAATGATTTTAATACTGGAACTGCTGGTGCCGGATGGCAATCAACAGGAGGGGCAACCTTCTCACAACCATGTGGACCAGGGATTGACAACACTCCATACTACTGGGCATCAACATCTACAGGAACTCCCCAATTGACGACTGTAGGTTTTGACGTTGCGTGTGGTGGAACAATCACGTTCGACATGGTTTACTCAACTCAGGGAGGTGCTTCTCCATGTGAAGGTCCTGACCTTCCAAATGAAGGGGTAACCTTACAATATTCTACAAATGGCGGTGCTACGTGGACAGTCATTCAGTATTGGCCACCTAACGGGGGATTCGATCCAGCATTGACAAACTGGGGCACATATACGATTCCAATTCCAGCGGGAGCGATGACTCCAAACACACAATTCCAATGGATTCAGACGAACTCTTCAGGAACATGTTGTGATAACTGGGGAATTGATAACGTAGTTATTGGAGCCATTCAAGGATGTGGTTCGTACTATTACGATTGGGATTTCCTTCCAGGGTCTCCTGATAATGCAACGCAAACAGTAACAGCGACACAAACAACAACGTATACATTAACTTATACGGATGGAACAGTGAGTTGTACTGATAGCTATACAGTAGTTGTACCTCCAGGTCCAACTGCGGATGCAGGTCCAGATCAAATTTACTGTGCAGGTGGAACACCAGTTACAATTGGTGCAAACCCTGTAAGTCCTGACAATGGTGCAGCTTACTCTTGGGATAATGGAGCCGGTTCGGGTACAATTAGTGGTGGTAACAATGGTCAAGCAACAGTTTCTCCAGCGACAACTACGACATACACCGTTTCGGTAACAGATAATGGTTGTACATCTACGGATCAAATGACTGTTACTATCGACCAGGCGCCAACAGCATCAAACCCTGCAACAATCAACGTAGAATGTGCTGGTGATGTGCCTGCACCAAACGTGGCTGTAGTTACAGATGAAGCAGATGATTTTACAGCAAATCCTACAGTAACCTTTATTGGTGATGTATCGGATAATGGATCTTGTCCTGAAACAATTGTACGTACATACCGCGTAACGGATGGCTGTGGAAACTTTGTGGATGTTCAACAAACAATCATTATTCAAGATGTTACAAATCCAGTATTTAATGCACCTCCTGCTAACGTTACAGTACAATGTTCAGGAGACATCCCTCCAATGACCAATTTAGGTTGGACAGACAACTGTGACGGAAACGGTACGGTTGCAGGTTCAGATGGACCACTTGTGGGTGGTACGTGTGGAGGAACTGTAACACGAACTTGGACATACACAGATGCTTGTGGAAATACAGGAACAACAACTCAAACAATTACGGTTAATGATACGCAGGCACCAGTAATGGCTGCCCCACCAGCAAACGTTACCGTAGAATGTATTGGAGATGTTCCAGCAATGACGAACCTCGGTTGGACAGATAACTGTGACGGAAACGGAACGGTAACTGGTTCAGATGGGCCGCTTGTTGGTGGAGCATGTGGAGGAACGATCACTCGTACTTGGACGTACACGGATGCTTGTGGAAATACATCTTCTGTAACACAAACGATTACTGTGGATGATACAACGCCTCCAACGGCAAGTAACCCTGCAACAACAAATGTGGTAACAGGAAACCCAATCCCTGCAGTTGATGTGACGGTCGTAACGGATGAAGCAGATAACTGTACGGCGAATCCAGCGGTAACATTCATTAGTGAAACGTCTGATGGCGGATTCTGTCCTGAAACAATTACCAGAGTATACCGCGTAACAGACGACTGTGGAAACTTTATCGACGTAGATCATTTGATCTTAGTTATGGACGGGGTGCCTCCAACAGCGAGTAACCCACCGAACATTAACGTTGCGTGTTTAGCGGATGTTCCTGCACCAGATCCAACGGTCATAACTGATGAGGCAGATAACTCTGGTGTTCCACCGGTTGTAGCATTTGTTTCTGAAGTATCGGATGGAAACTTCTGTCCTGAAACGATTACACGTACATATTCAGTAACGGACGATTGTGGAAACTCAATTACAGTTACCCAAAACATCATCATCATTCCAGATACAGCACCAGTTGTACCAGCGAACGGAGGAAGTGTGGTAGAGTGTATTGCTGATGCAATTCAGCCAGCAGCACCAGCGGTAACTGACCAATGTGGAAACAACTTGGTTCCAGTGATTACTGAAAATGCAGACCCTGTATGTGAGGGAGATAAAATTTATACCTATACGTATACGGATTGTGCCGGTCAGGTTTCAGTATACACATATACGTACACACTTGATTTAACTACGGTACCAACAGTTCCTGCAAACGGTTCTGAAAACGTAGCGTGTATTGGTGATGTTTACACACCAACAGCTCCAGTAGTAGTGGATGCATGTGGAAACAACGTTGTGCCCGTAATGACACAGAATGCAGATCCAGTTTGTGTCGGAGATAAAATCTTCACATTTACTTATACAGACTGTGCAGGTAACGTATCGGTATACACATATACATTCTCGTTGAATGATAATATACCACCTACGGCTTCAAATCCAGCGGCTATTTCAGTGCCAGGCTCAATGGATGTTCCAGCGCCAGATCCAACCGTTGTAATCGACGAAGCGGATAACTGTGCTGCGATTCCTACGGTGGCTTGGGTAAGTGATGTATCGGATGGAAATGTATGTAATGGTGAAATCATCACACGTACATACAGCGTAACAGATGCTTGTGGAAACGCAATCTACGTAACACAAGAGATCACAATTCTCGCGATGTATCCTCCAATTTATGCAGGTGCTGATACCATCGTTTGTGTGGGAGGTTGGGCAACACTCAACGCAAGTAACCCATGGAATGTCCCAATTTCTTGGAGTAATAATGTGATAGATGGAACACCGTTCATGCCTGTTGCAACCAATACGTACACAGTAACAGCCGATAATTTAGGATGTATTTCTACGGATGACGTTCTCATAACAATGGAGAACCTACCAACGATCAGCTTTATGTCTGATTTACTTGGAGGATGTGCTCCAACTGAAATCAACTTCACAAGTACTTCGACAGGCGAAAGTGCCTTCGACAATTGTGTGTGGACAGTAGACGGGAACACAATTCCTGGAGATTGTAATGGAGCTACCTATAATTTCCAATATGGAGGTCTCTACGACATTGGATTAACGGTTACAACGGTTAATGGATGTACGAACTCAGATCAGTACGATGATTTCATCTTTATTGAAGATGTGCCGGAAGCAGCTTTCACTCCATCGTCAACACAAGTAGAAAGTCTTGACACGGAAGTTGAATTCCAAAACAATTCCATTGGAGCATCTACCTACAGTTGGGACTTTGGAGACGGAGGAACTTCTGTTCAAGAAAATCCAACGCATACGTATCCAGAGGAAGGTTCAAACAGCTATCAAGTTGAATTGATCGCTTACTCGCCAGTGTACGGATGTTCGGACACCGCCTATACAACAATCGACGTGAAAGAATTGTTGATTTACTACGTGCCGAATACCTTCACACCAGACAACGATAATTACAACCAAACGTTCCAACCAGTATTCCATTCAGGATTCGATCCTTACGACTACGAGTTGTTGATCTTCAACCGTTGGGGAGAAGTGATTTTCGAGTCGCATGATGTCACTGTCGGATGGGATGGAACCTACGGTGTTGGTTCTTCCTCGATTGTAGAAGATGGTACGTATACATGGAAAATTGAGTTTAAGAGATTGGACAGTGATGAACGCGTTAAGGTTCATGGTCTGGTCAACTTGATTAGATAAAAAAGCGTAAATGAATTAGGAAAAGGAGGTTCGAAAGAGCTTCCTTTTTTGTTTGGTGCTAAGAGCAATTCTACAATGAAAGAGGGAGAAGTATGCCTCAGATCGCAAAAATCAAATACCTTTGAGACTCAATTTCCAACAGGTCTATTCAAAAATTAATCAGATGTATCAAAAATTAGTATTCGCCTTATTTATCTTATTCGCTGGTCAAAACTTGGGGTTCGCACAAACGGAATCGGACTCATCAAAGCAAAAAAGTTTGCACGTATCAGGTTATGCTGAGGCTTACTATATCTACGATTTTACAAATCCATCAGACCATAATCGCCCTGATTTCTTTTACGCATACGATCGACACAATGAGATCAATGTCAACCTCGCTCAGATTGAATTGGCCTACGAAAAGGATAGGGTGAAAGGAAACCTAGCATTGATGACAGGAACTTATGCCAGTTCAAACCTATCGCATGAGCCTCCAATCTACAGAATGATTAGTGAAGCATCTGTAAGCTATAAATTATCGAAGAAGAGTGAAACGTGGGTTACAGCAGGTGTATTTCCCTCTCACATAGGTTTTGAAAGTGCAATTGGTGCTGATTGCTGGAACATGACACGAAGTCTCGCTGCTGAGAACTCTCCGTATTATTTGGCTGGAGCAAAGCTGTACACATCAACGAAAAACAAAAAGTGGGATTTCGGTCTTACAGTGGCTAATGGGTGGCAGCGCATTCAACGCTTAAGTGGAAATCAATTGATGGGCTTAGGACATCAAATTACCTACTACCCGAATGAAAAGTGGACAATCAACAGTAGTTCTTACGTCGGGTCTGAGTTTCCCGACTCCACCCGAAGAATGCGCTATTTCCACGATTTTTACACCAGTGCGGAAGTGTCCAAGAAATTGAGTTTACTGCTTGGTTTCGATATCGGAGTAGAGCAGAAGTCCAAAGGTTCTTCCGATTACAATATGTGGTACGTACCGACGATTTTGGCGAAGTACGAAGTCAATCCAAAGTTTTCAATTGGAGCTCGATTGGAACATTACAGCGATGAAAACGAAGTGGTGATCTCTACCAACTCTGGAGACGGCTTTGCGATGCTCGGATACTCACTCAATTTGGATTTCCAACTCACCGAACAACTCTTATTCCGATTGGAAGGACGCTCATTGCACAACGAACGCGCCATCTACACAGTTGGCAATGGAACTACGAAGAACAATGTGTTCGTAGGAACCTCGTTGGCGCTGCGGTTTGACTAGAAGTAGTTTACCGCTTACCGTGTAATTATTTTTTCAAAAAAACTCACAGACTTGGTTAGCTTTTTCCTTCTTGGAGGAACTAGTTAATGGTCGCGCACTTCTGCCGATCTGACGATAGCCGAAAAGTCAATTTCTAGAGTAGGCAAAAAAATAATTTACATGAAAAGAGTATTTAAATCACTCGGACTTTTATTAATCGGAGCAACTGTAGCAGTAAGTTGTACGAAAGAAGAAATTGCCCCCAATGTGGAGGAAGAAGTAACGCATTCTTCAAAAATCACTACGGTGACGCACAATTATTCCTATGGAAAGGAAGAGTACTCTGTGACGTATTCCTTGAATGAAGAAAATGAAATCATTCGAACGAGCGGAGACACAAAACTTCATAAAGGATTGATTGAAAAGAATGGAACTCCTAAGAATGCCGCATTTTTAGTGGAAGACGTAAGTGAGGACGGACGAACCTTTGATATTCGCCTGTTCAATTCAAATCAGGAGATGAATGATTACGCTCAAATCGATGAAGCAACAGCTGTTGACTTGCGCGAGCCATGCACAAACTACACAAGCGGATCTTCAAACTCGATTTTCAAATTCTACAAACATGCAGATTATGTTGAGGAGTACACATTCCTACGTCGAGCGTTTGTCTCTTACTTCCAACAACAATGGTTGGACGGAGCCAATGATAACATTTCGTCACTTGAAATCCTCAATGGAGGAAGAGTTACTTTATTCGACGGATCATGTTATTCAGGAATGTCGACATCAGTTGTACATAGCGTAGCGAACTTGCACTATATCCATGTAGGATTTTATTGGTTTGACCCTGTGTATGCAGGAGATTTTGCCGCATCAATTAAAGGATACGGATACTAATAGACCTAATCAATATTGGTTTTGGAGCGGGATGCAGAGATGTGTCCCGCTTTTGTTTTGGAAGAAAAAGTGCCATGAATGCGCTACATAAACCGATAGCATCTACTTCACTACATTCCAGATTGAACCATTTTTGGTAGTCATTTTTTCTAATTTCCCCTTCTCTGAGAGTGAATTCAATAACTCTTCACTTTCTATTCTTGGAGTTTCCGAGAGTACAGAAAACTCTTTGGCTGTAAGTGAATTATAGGTAGAAAAAAGTGATGCCCAATTTTTCGGATAATCATTTTTCATTAATGTAGGATCAATTTTTAAAATGGCAGCTTCGTATACCTCATATGGTTTTGAGCTGTAAACAGTCTCCCTGACACCTGTGCTATCTTTAAATATAATGGTTGGGAAACCTCTCACTCCGTACTCTTTTGCCAATTTTAAATCATCTTCGAATAAATTTTTCGCCTTTCCTTCAACATCACTTTTGAACTGCTCAACATTAAGTCCGACGTTTTTTGCAGCGGTTTCTAAATGTTCCCATTTTGCAATGTTTAGTTTTTTCAAAAACACCATTTCACGAATTTCCCTCATAAATAGGTAGGCTTTTTGTGAATCTTGTAATTGGGCGGCCTTAAAAGCGATAGAAGGAGGATAGGAAGAGTTGAGAGGATCTTCTAGCCATAGATCACCATCAATGGGCATATCGTAATAAACACTAACTTCATCCCAATGATGAGCCACGTCAGAAGGTTTACTAATTCCACCGCTATTGTAACTCCAGTCAGGTAATAGTCCTCCCATTCTGTATTCTACATCGATGTCCTTGCCATACTCTAGTTTGAGTTTTCGTAGTTGTGGTTCAATGCCCCAGCAAGACGAGCATATAGGATCGGTAAAGTAAACGACCTTTATTTTTTTATCGCCAGATTGAAGAACTTCCGCAGAATCTGCTGTTTGATTGATGGGCATTTCACACATTCCCGTTTCAATGTCGCACAATAGCGGGTTGGTATTTCTCGTTTCGTTCTCCATATCTTTTGTTTTTTGTTGACTCTGGCAAGCTGAAATGCATAGCAGAGCCGACATAAATGTTATTAGATGCATTTTAATTATCATAATGATCTTTGGCTGTTACTAACGATACGAAGATACTTCATTAATGATGTATATTTGATATGGATTTCCTTTTGGAAAGTAGTTTCCTCCAGGAAACCACCTATGGGAATATGTATCAAAATTTTAGATTTGAATTCTAATGAGTAAGAAAGCAGTAGTTAATAACACACCTGTTTGTCAGGTAAGGATGCAAGGCATTAGTGATACAATGAGCATTTTGTCTGGCAAATGGAAATTTCACATCCTAGGAACGCTTATGGAAGGCAATAAATTGGGGTTCATGGATTTGTTAAGGGAAATAGACGGGATAGGAAGTAAAATGCTTTCCAAAGAGCTACAGGATTTAGAAATGAATAAATTGGTTAGCCGAACGGTAATGAATACAAAACCCATCACAGTTCAGTATTCGCTTACGGAATATGGTAAAACCCTTTCGCCACTTATCGATGAATTAGCAAAATGGGGAATTGAATACAGGCAGTCAATTTACAAGTCGAAAAAGAATTAAACGAAGATCTTGCTTTTGCCTTTTAGGCAACGGTTTGTGTACGATTAGCAACGGTCTGTTCTTGCAATGTCGATGAAATTGGTGCATCTTTGAGTGAAGGACTATCCTTTTTAACCAACTCTCATTCCATTCTTAACCTTTCTTTCAGGTTCAATCAACGTGACTTCTTTATTTTCTCCAACACCGCCGAGAACCAAGCATTCACTCATAATATTGGCGATTTGTTTTGTGGGAAAGTTAATAACAGCAATCACTTGTTTTCCGATTAAATCCTCAACGTCGTACAGCTTTGTTATTTGTGCAGAAGTTTTCTTTTGACCGTAATCTCCAAAATCAATGATCATTTTATACGCTGGGTTTCTGGCTTCTTTAAATTGTTCGGCTGAAACAATGGTTCCAATTCTCATTTCCACGTTCATAAATTCATTCCACGTCAATTGATTTTCCCTGCTTTGTTCCATTTTAATCGGATTTTGATTTTGTGATTGATGTGTGCTCTTGGTTGTGTTCAACGGTTTTGGTTGCGATTGGTTGCACGCGGTAGCACTTAATTTTACATGTACGAAGTAAATAGATGAACTGCAGAAATTTACGAAAGTAGGCGCGACCAATCAATTATTTAAGACTACTGTTATAGTAGGTGTGTTCAGTGCTCATCGTTTTCGTATGACCTCTCGAATTTGGCGAGTTAAGGTATGAATTGTAGGTAGGTCAGTTTTATTTTATACGCTTCAATCAACCCGTGTGATTCCCGATTCTGATTTAATTACTTAGATGCCAAGTTTTAAATCATAGACTTCCCCCCCTTTTCTTTTTTTGATTTATTGCGGTTTCCCGAGTGGGAAATGGGTAAAAATCCGCATTGATAATGGTTTGATTGTTCGATAGATTCGTAGTCAATTAAATAAAAATAAATGAAGGTAATAGGTATTGAAATTGATAATAAAAGAGCAATTTGTTACGCTGTAGAAAAGGATAATCATGGGAGTTATATTAATCTGACAGGTAAGTTTAAGAGTCTCTCAATTAAAGATGATTATGAGAATTCTGAACTACGTAATTTTCAGTCGACTATTCACACCTTTTTCGAGGGGATTGTTCCTCAAAGAATTGCTGTGCTAAAAAGGCAAACAAAAGGGCGCTTTGCATCCTCCGCAGTTTCTTTTAAATTGGAAGGTCTAATTCAATGCTATGAGGATGTTGAGGTTGAGTTTGTTTCTCCGCAAACTTTAAAAGCTTACTATAAGAAGAATGGATGCAGTATTTCTCCACAACATAACTATCAAGATAAGGCAGTTCAATTGGCTAATTATTTGTTGAATACATGAAAGATGATGCAGTAAATCCAATTATTCGAAAATTCGTTCGTAATCAAAACGACATAGACATAGATAGATATTCCAGTAAAGGAGGGTTTGGAGAATTATATTTTGGTAAGAGAAATGTATTTGATGATAGAGTTGCATTAAAGTTTTACGAGCTGGATGCTCATGGAAATGGACATGAAGAGGCCCAACTCTTAAAGCAAATAAATCACGAAAATGTTCTACCAATTATAGATGCGAGAGTCATTGATGATAAGATCGCCTACTATTTAACCCCAGAAATGAGTGGAGGCGACTTGCAAAATGTAATAGATAATTATATCATAACTTCTTATGTTGGAATTACGGTAGTTCAGAAAATATTGACTGGACTGAATGAACTTCACAAAGAGCCGAATAGAATGGTTCATAGAGACCTCAAGACATTTAATATTTTGGTTGACCTTCAAGATGGTGTTAAAACGTATTTAGCGGACTTCGGTACAATTAAGAAATTGGGTTCGAGTTCATCTTCTGTTACTGCTTCTCAGTTTACCTTTTTATATAGGACACCTGAAGCGATCACATCTAATCAACATTTAATCGAATCGGATATTTATCAAGTAGGGATTATTTTATACCAAATTTTAGGTGGTAATTTCCCAATGAATTCTCCCTACCAATGGCTCAAAGGAAGGCATAAGAAGAAGTATGATTCTCTAGATTTTTGGCAAAAGGACGCTTATCTGAGTAATTATTTGAATGAGCTTATAATAAAGGGACGGTTATTAGACCTAAATTCCTTACCTAAGTACGTAGATAATAAGCTAAAAACTATTATTAGGACTGCCACCAGGCAAGATCCAAATAGAAGATACCAATCTTGCGCAGATTTTATAAAAGCATTATTTGACTATCAAAAGGTTGTGAAAGACTGGTGGGTAGATAATAACATAGTTCATGGCAAGTGTTTAAAGCGCGGATGTCTCTACCGAATAGTTTCGAAAGGAGGAAAGCTAATCGCCGAAACGAGTAAAAATGGTACGATTTGGAGAAAGAAATTTGAAGGGGATATCCACTCCTTGATTAAACAAATTAATGAACATAATTGTGCTAAATGATGGTTTGAAGAATATATAATTATGGAACCAGTAATTTGTTATGAAAGTTAAAAGATTAAATATGAAAAATGTAATTCTATTTGTGATAACACTTGTATTTATGGTTGGATGTAATAAAGACGAAAACGATCCAAACACCAACACTTCAGAACCAATATCGGTTTACATAAATTCAGTGACGGCCAGTCCAACAGCAAGCGAATCAGTCACTATTAAGAATAATTCAGGGAGTTCACAGGATCTTTCGGGGTGGACAATTGGTGATGAGAACAATCCAAATGCATATAATATTCCAAATGGTACAACATTGAATCAAGGTGCGATGCACACGTTTAATGCATCAACAATGGGATTTCAAATTAATGATTCTGGAGAGACTATTTATTTGAAAAATGCATCTGGTGGTCTTGTTGATACTTGGTATAATTAGTTCAATGGATTCAGGTTTTTTGAGAAGCTTCTATTGATTTTAGTTGAAAGATTGGTAATTACGGGTGGTGTAATGACTGTCGGTTAATTGATAACAAGATCAATTGAAAAATGTGCTGTGCAGGATTTGTAACCCCAAGCTGTGCAGGATTTCAAATCCTGCACAATTCCCATCATCCATTCTGTTTCCGTTAGCGCGAACATTCAAACTAATAGTTCACTACCAAGTTTTGGTCTTAACCTTAAGAGCTTTTAACCATGCTGTGTAGGATTTGCAATCCTTCACAATTCCCATCATCCATTCTGTGTCCGTTAACACGAACATTCAAACTTCTACCTAATTCACACGTTTTAGTCTTGATTCTCCTTATGCTTTTTAGCTGCTGCTATCTTCTTTTTTCTTTGTCCTCAGATCATTTAAGCTGCTTTTTTATCCTTTCAAGAATTTTCGCATCTGAGTCACCATGAATATCTCGTATTTGGTAATTAGCTTTTGCAGGGTCGGTTTTATTTACAAATTCGTTTATTCCTAAATTGAATAGTGCCTGCCCAAATCTTTGACTATAGTTGTTCGCTAAATATCCTGAAATTAAATCCAAAATCTCTTGATGTTCTAATTTAGGATTTGATTTTCCCCATTCGCTGTAGAATTCTTCTTTTTCAATTTCAAAACGTTTGAATTCTTCTAGGTCCAATGCTTGGTCACCAAGACCTCCATAGTCATCAAAGGCCTTATCAGAATGATATTTTAAGCGATTTCCATTCTCATAAAGTTCAATTTGTTTAAGTGGATAGGCATCCTCTCCAACTTCAAAGTACCAAGTTGATGCTCCCCAGGAATCAAATTCATCACCTCTGGACTCATCCCATTTTCTTTTGAAATATCTCGTCATAATTTAGTGTAACCCCATGCTGTGCAGGATTTGCAATCCTTCACAATTCCCATCATCCATTCTGTTTCCGTTAGCGCGAACATTCAAACTAATAGTTAACTACCAAGTTTTGGTCTTAACCTTAAGAGCTTTTAACCATGCTGTGTAGGATTTGCAATCCTTCACAACTCCCATCATCCATTCTGTGTCCGTTAACACGAACATTCAAACTTCTACTTAATCCCCAAGTTTTAGTCTTGATTCTCTTTCCAATCTTAAATCGACGATCAATAAAAAACAAAAGTCCTGATCATTCGATCAGGACTTCAGTACCTCGGGCCGGTCCCGATGGCTATCGGGGCGAACCATCATATCGCTTTATTAGTTTTTCACGCATTTCCGCGTAGCGCTTTAAATTTTCAATGTATGTGCGACTTTTCATACGTTTAATATGTGCTTCAATATTTCGTGCTTGTTGATATTCAAGATGCTCTATTGAGAGAAAGAGTTCCCAATCATCTGCTTTTGTGGTAAATGCCTTTGGGAAGACTTTGTTTTGGTGAAGCTCGATTCGACGACTTAAATCTTTACAACTTCCAGTGTAATATGAATTGATTAACTTCGAGTAAAGTATATATACAGTGGCCATGTGGTAGGTTATTATCCTATTTAAATTACGAATAAACTTTCATCTTTCCAATCCTAAATCCGCAGTCAATAAAAAACAAAAGCTCTAACGTTTCCGTCAGGACTTCATTACCTCGGTCCGGTCCCGATAGTTATCGGGGCGAACCTCTATAATATTCACTTAGTAATTTTAATTGTTCTAATCTTAAATCGGTAGTCAATAAAAAACAAAAGCTCCAACGTTTCCGTCAGAGCTTCAGTACCTTGGTCCAGTCCCGATAGCTATCGGGGCGAACCTCTATAATATTCACTTAGTAACTTTAATTGTTCCAATCTTAAATTGACAGTCAATAAAAAACAAAAGTCCTGATCATTCGATCAGGACTTCAGTACCTCGGGCCGGAATCGAACCGGCACGCCCGAAGGCACAGGATTTTGAATCCAGCGCGTCTACCAGTTCCGCCACCGAGGCATTTGGAATTGGTGGGGGCAAAGATAGTGTTTTTCTTTAAACAACAAATAGATTCGTTAAATTTATTAAAGGAAATCATCCATCTCGATCATTTTGGCTAACATTGCTCCATGGGAAAAGTTTTGATTAAGAACATCAAAGGATTGGTGCAATACGGTGAGGATTTGCCGCAGTTTAGACGAGGGGAGGAGATGAAAACCTTGCCCATTTTAGAGAATGCGTTTCTAGCCCTCGAAGATGGGGTGATTGTTGCCTACGGATCGATGGACGATTGGGGCGGAATTACCGATTGGCGAGACCTCGAAGTGATCGACGCGGAAGGAAAATACGTGCTTCCAGCATTTTGTGATTCGCATACGCACACCGTTTTTGCGAAAAGTCGTGAAGAGGAGTTCGTGGATCGGATCAATGGACTTTCCTATGAAGAAATTGCCTTGAAAGGCGGAGGAATTTTAAATTCAGCTCGAAAGCTGGCGGGAATGTCAGAAGATGAACTCTTCGAGCAGGCAATGGCACGTATCGATTTGTTGAAGTCATATGGGACAGGAGCGTTGGAGATTAAATCAGGATATGGTTTGTCGGTGGAGGCCGAATTGAAAATGCTTCGCGTCATCAAACGTTTGAAGGAAGCATCTGGACTTTCCATCAAATCAACGTTTTTAGGAGCACACGCATTTCCAGCAGAATTCAAAGAGAATCACCGTGGATATATCGATATGATCATCAACGAAATGATTCCAAAGATTGCCGAAGAAAAGCTCGCCGATTATATTGATGTGTTCTGTGAACGCAATTATTTTTCGGTGGAAGAAATGGCGGAAATTTTGGAAGCAGGAGCGAAAGTGGGCTTGCGACCAAAAGTGCATGTTAACCAGTTTTCAGCACTGGGAGGAATCAAAAAAGCTGTTGAAATGAATGCGCTGTCGGTGGATCATCTTGAAGAACTAACCGATGAAGATATTGAAGCGCTTAAGGATTCAAACACCATGGCAACAATTCTTCCAAGTTGTTCGCATTTCTTGTCGATTCCTTTTGGGGATGCAAAACGACTTATGGAAAATAATGCAGCGGTGGCGTTGGCAAGTGATTTCAATCCTGGATCAACTCCAAGTGGTAACCTGCAATTTGTATGGTCGCTCGCCTGCGTGAAGATGAGAATGACGCCTGAAGAAGCGCTCAATGCACTCACAATTAATGGAGCCTATGCGATGGATCTTTCTTCCACTCATGGCACGATTTCTGTCGGAAAGAAAACGCCGATTCTTATCACAAAGGAAATTCCCAACTTAGCGTACATTCCTTATGCGTTTGGTGATCAACACATCGAACGAATTATCGAGTAGAATCAGCAATAATTTGTACTTTTAATTCCTATGATCAAATACCTTCTCATATTCGCTATTTCTGCTGGAATGTTTTCAGCATCAGCACAATTGGTTGATGAAAATCATCAGCTCCTCTGGGAGATTTCTGGAAATGGATTAAAGAAGAAGTCGTACCTCTACGGAAATTATCATACCAACGATCGACGTGTCTTTAATTTGGCAGACTCAGTGTATTACGCGTTAAATAATACGGATGGTGTGTCGTTGGAGGTCGATATTTTTAGTGATTTCGATGATGACTATTATTGGGATACGCGCTACGGATCAGTCCGAATGGATTTCGACAAAAATGGCGAACCCTACACAAGTTCTAAAAAATCAACGGAAACGCGTTACGGAGATGAAGATGGAATGCCACAATTTTTGGATGCGTATTTTCATCAGTATTGCTTGAATGCAGGAAAGAAGTTTTATGCCTTGGAAACACTCGAATTTCAGGAAAGTATCGGTTCGGGAGGATCGTTTTATACACCTGATTATTGGAGATGGTCAACGCTCATGACCCGAGAAGACATCATTGGAATCTACCTCAAAGGTGATATTTACGAATTGGACAAGCTCATGCGTTCAACGCTTGGAGGGAAAGACGGTTATTACAAAGAGCTCATTACAGATCGCAATTTTGGAATGGCTGACAAGATGGATTCGTTGATGCGCATCGAGAATTTATCCTTGTTTACCGCGGTAGGAGCAGGACATCTTGCAAGCTCAACGGGACTTATCAATTTACTACGAAACAAAGGCTATACCTTGCGAAAGGTGATGGCGACATACAGTGATGATGTCACGATCGACAAACTCGAAGTGAAAAGTCAACGATCTTACTTGTACGAAAATGATTCAATTGGAATGCAAGTTGAGTTCCCAGGGAAACCAACCGTTGTTCTCAATGAAGATGGCTGGGAAGATTACGAGTTTCGTTTGATTTACCGAGAGCTTGGACAGGGAAATAATTACATCGTTGAGTTCTATGAGCGAAATGATGACTCATCATTGGAAGAGTTGGCGGAAACCTATATTGCGAGTCCGTCCGAAAGTCCATACGTGAAAATCAGATTGGATAACGGCGGTGAAGCATTCCAAGGATTGTCGGATGCTTATCCTGAAGGATTGTACTGGACGCGCGTTGTGCTGGGTGAAGATCATATCATCGTTCTGAAAGCCTACGGAGGGAATAAATTCATGAACTCGAATCGAGCAATGCGCTTTTTCGATAAGGTGAATTTGAACTAATTACGGACTTTATTCCGCAAAAATCAATTCTTTTTCTCGAAATTAAAGCTTTTTCCTATTTTTAGGCAAAAAACTGGAATGATTCCTCGTATTCAACAAGAGCAGATCGCTGCGAAGATCAGCAGCAATAAATTATTACTTCTCACGGGTCCAAAAAGAACAGGAAAAATGACTGTTCTGGAAAACGTATTGGACGATCAGCATTTGTCTCACACGCACTTCGATTGTTCAGATAAAAAGATGCGTCGTGCACTCGAAGAAGATCCTTCGCACTTGCAAGTCGAAACGGCTATTTTGGTGATTGAAGAGGCGCAATACCTCAGTAATTTGGAAGCAATCATCGAAGATGTGTTGTCAGGAACCATTCAGGCGACCACGATTATTGCCTGTTCCTTCGCTCCTCGAATTGATGAACTGCTGCTCGAAGCATTGCGAATGGAAGGATTGGAAGTTCCGATTTTCGCTCCGTCGTTTTATGAATCGGCGCAACATTTTGGTTTGCCGCAGGAGGAGCAATTGCTTGAAGAACGTTTGATCTATGGAAACTATCCGAGTGTATTGGAAGATTTAGAACATGCGGAGCTAACGCTTCGAGAGCTCATTCAGGAAATCATTTTCACCAATCTTGGAGCCAGCGACCGCATCAACAAGGAAGATAAACTCATGCGGATGCTGCAACTGTTAGCGTTCCATGTGGGAGATGCTGTTTCGTACAACGAAATAGCCGAACGTTGCGGACTCGACAATGAAACTGTGGAGCGCTACGTGAAGTTGTTGGAAGATGCGTATCTTTTGATCAACCTTCCTTCGTATCATACGGAACAACGCTACGAACTCAAGAAATCCAATGCGATTTACTTCGCGGATAACGGTATTCGAAATGCGTTGATTAGTAATTTCAACCCAACGTTTTTGCGGAATGATATGGATCAACTCTGGCGAAATTACCTCATTTCGGAGCGTGTGAAGTGGGTGCGAATGAATCAAATTAACGCGAAAAGTTATTTCTGGAAAACGCACACAAAACAGCGCATGGATTATGTGGAAGTGAGCGAAAATGGAATGCGCGCGTACAAAACAGACTGGGAAAAACGCAAGAAAGTGAAATTACCAAAATCCTTTGGAGAGAATTATCCACAGGCCAAAGCAGGTGTACTCAACCGATCGACGTATTGGAGCTTTCTAACAAGTAAAAAGTGATGAAATTTGTTGATCAAATAGCGGAATACATTCATTCGAATGAACTGGAATTGGAACATCTCACGATTGTTCTTCCTTCGGAACGTTTGAAGAAATACATTGCTTCGGCTTTGTTTGAAGTCTATGGTCGACCGATTCTTTCTCCGAAAATGATCACGATTGATCAGTGGGTCAAAGGATACAGTCCTGAAACGGTCATCGACCAAACGCGTGCCCTGCTCCGATTATTTGAAATTCAACTTGAAAATGCCAAAACAGTTGAAGATGCTTCCTTCGATGAGTTTTTTACGTGGGGAACAATTTTGTTGTCGGATTTCAACGAGATTGATCGCTATTTGCTCGATGCGGATCAAGTATTTCGCAACCTGGCAGATATCAAAGAAATTGAAAACTGGAGTTTCGGAGATGAGGAATTGACCGAGAGCCAAAAGCGATTCATGGAGTTTTGGGATCGGTTGCCGGGCTATTACAAAGCCTTGAATGCTGAGTTGACCAAACGTGAATCGTGCTACGCTGGAAAATCATTCAATTACCTCACAAAGAACATCAATCATCTATTCGAAGATGAGAAAGCACAGTATCTTTTCGCGGGATTCAATGCACTTTCGAAAGCAGAACTGGAATTGATTCGGCAGATTGACCAATTGGGTCGGGCGCATGTATTGATCAATGCAGATGAATGGTACTACGCCGATAAGGATCACGAAGCAGGACGATTTCTAAGAGATTTGTCAACGACGTTGAATGGTCGAAAGTTGGACTTTGTTCAAGATGAACTGTCGGAAAAAGCGATGAAAATTGAGCTGATTTCCTGTGCGCAGAAAACGGGTCAGGCGAAAGTGGCAGCGTCTATTTTGGAAGAATTGACCAAAGAACAGCTCAACGAAACGGTATTGTTGCTAGCAGATGAATCACTTATCGGAGCTGTCATCAAAAACTTGCCAGCCAATATCGGGAAGGCGAATATCACACTCGGACTGCCCATTCGAAATACGGCTGTCAAAACATGGGTCGATGTCTTGTTTTCAATTCAAGAGAACAAAAATCGATTCAAAACCAATGCGATTTACTTCAACGATCTGCAGTCGGTGTGGAATCACCCGTTTGTTTTGGCGGTATTGAGTAAGGAAGAAAAGGACATTCTACTTGACGTAGAGAAAAAAATCATCGAACGAAATAGCATTTTCATCAACGTTCAGAACATGAAGGTTGGGGAAAAAATGAAGGAATTGTTGACGCTGATTACCGAACCATGGAACAATGATTGGCTGAAAGGCTTGAAGATCATTCGTTCGCTCAGCACGGTTCTGTACAAAGGTTTGCAGGAAGAATTTGCCTTCGAAAAAGCAATGTTGGAAGCGTTCGATCATTCACTTGTCGACTTCGAAAATATACTTTCCGAAGGAATTCCAGCGATGAGTTTGAAGAGCTACCGTCAATTGTTCAACATGCACTGGGGCGCACGAAGCATTGCCTATCACGGGAATCCACTCGATGGATTGCAAATTATGGGATTGCTCGAAACGCGCGGACTCGATTTCAAACGCATCATCTGTTTGGGAATGAATGAAGGGAATTTGCCACCAACCAACCCGATTCAGACGATGATTCCGATGGATTTGCGACGTTACCTTGGTTTGCCTTCTCCACGCGAAAAGCAAGGACTTTTTGCTCATCACTTTTACCGCTTAATGCATGCGTGTGAAGAACTCTATGTGACGTACTCCAGCGCCGATGAGATGATCGGAAGTAACGAGCCGAGTCGCTATTTACTCCAGTTGGAAATGGAATTGAGTCGCAAGAACCCGAATGTGAGCATCGAAAAGAAAGTGTATTCACTCGAATCAACTTCACGTGAAGCGCAGCGCGAAATTCCCAAAACGCCTGAGATCTTGGCACGAATGGACGAGCTTTTTGCTGGGTCAACGTCAGCTTCCATGTTGAAGAAATACTTGACCTGTCCGCTCGATTTTTACTTCCGCTACGTGATGGATTTTGGCGAAGCAGATACGGTCGAAGAGGAAATCGAAAACAGCACATTTGGAACATTCATTCACGATACGCTAGAGATCTTGTACGAACCGTTCGCACGCTACACGAAGGAAGGAGAGTTGAAGTCGCCGCAACCATCCAACATTACTTCTTTGGACATCGACTACATGCTGAAGAACTTCACAGTTACCTTGGATAATCAATTTTTGAAGCACTTCAACAACGACCGAGATGCTTTCACGAAAGGGAAAAACCTTCTTTCCTATGAAATGGCAAAGGAACTCACCAAACGCTTCCTGAAATCGGAGAAGGCCTTTTTGGAGCAACAGCGTGAGCCCGTTTTCATCGAAGCATTGGAGCAGTCCTATAGTACAGAAATTGAGGTGGAAGTGTACGGAGAGAAGAAAACGGTCAATTTGCGTGGTTTCATTGATCGCATCGATCGCGTAGGAGACAACATTCGCATCATCGATTACAAAACGGGAAAAGTGAATGATACCGACGTTGCCCTGCGCGTAAAAGATATCGAAGATGAATTCATTGTGGAAACCATGGGCATGAAGAAACACGTGCTGCAGTTGGTGATGTATGCTTTCCTTTACAAACAAAAACACGGCATCATTCCAACTTCGAGTATCATTTCCTTCGTTTCCAAAGCCAACGAGCCGTTTACGCTCAACACGCAAAAAATGGATCTCGAAGAGATGTTAGACAACTTCCCGAAGTACATTCAACTCATTCTGGAAGGCATTTACGATACGGATGTTCCGTTTGTGCACAATAAGGATCAGTTTGTGAGTTATTGTATGTATTGTGGGTGATGAGGTACGTATTTGCGAGATTCTATAATTGTCGTAGTCATGATTTTTTCGTATATTCAATAATTGGAATTAAATTTGCCTATCAACGGAGAAAGTGAACTCATGGACAAGAAACAGCTACAATTAATATTGGAACTTGCCGAAAGACTCAAGAAGGAAAGAAAGAGTCAAGCGGAGAGCGCTCGTTTTCTAAAGTCGGCTGGGATCATTCCATCAAAAGGTAAAAATTCCAATTATCCGAATCTAGATAAAGTACTCAAGCCTGCATAATGTACAATGTAAGACCTAATTTACTGTTAGGCTTCCATGGTTGTGACCTTGAAGTCGCTGAAAAACTTATTAATTCTCCAAACAGAATACTTAAAAGTGAAAAGCCTTTCGACTGGTTAGGTCATGGAATGTATTTCTGGGAAAACAATATCACACGAGCATTTCAATGGGCGAAGGATAAGGAGAAAAGAGGCGAAATCAATAAAGCTGCAGTTGTGGGCGCTGTTTTGACTTTGGACAACTGCCTTGACCTTTTGGATAGTGGTTCAATAGGTCTATTGGAAACATATTTTGAGTTGTTTAAGTTTGAATTAGAGCTAGCTGGAAAAAAATTACCCGAAAACTTGGACGCTTCTCATGACCAATTCAAAGATAAGCTCAAAAGAGAGTTAGATTGTGCAGTAATCGAATATCTTCATAAGAAAATGGATCAGGAAATTTCTCTTAATATTGAGGAATTGGGTTATTCAGAGATAAGACCATTTGACTCTGTTCGCGGTTTCTTTACGGAAGGTGGTCCGGCCTTTCCAGGCTCAGCAATTCAACAGAAGAATCACACGCAAATATGCATCCGAAACGCGAATTGCATCAAGGGCTTTTTCAAGCCACGATCAGAGAAAACGTTCCCTCAACAAAAAAGCCATCAATCCTAAGATCAACGGCTTTAACAATGAAAAGTAGTGGGATTTACTTTACGATTTTGGCATCGGCAACTTCTGGAGAATTGAAGAACTTCTCTCCTGTTACTTTACCAGAAATTTTCAATTTCGAATTTTGAGGAATTCCTTTGAACTCGTCAGCGTTGTCATAATCCATAAAGAAGAATACTTTCTGACCTTTGAAATCACAACTTTCATCTTCGTACAAAGAAATCGAGTGATCAAATCCATCATCAGATTTTTGAGAGTTGTAGTTCAGGTAATAACCTTCTACTGTGATTGTCTTGTCCGTAACACTTTCTGGATCTTCTTCTAGTGCTTTGTTCAATTCAGCTACGGTAAGAACATCGCCTGTTGCTTTGGAATCAGCTGATGCTTCATCAATGGCTTCATCCATTGCGTTTGTTAGTTCATCTCCGAGTGAAGAAGTATCTCCACATGATGCAAGGACTCCTGCAGCAAAAATTAACATTAATGTCTTTTTCATTTTGACTTTTTTTGGTTTGTTATTTATTCTAATTGAAACCCATCACATTAGCATTCTTAAATCTGTGTAGTCGGCTAGATGAGTTATTTTCTTTTGTGAATGTTCTCACAATTCATTTCTTCTTTTAATGGATAATATCCTTTCAATGGATGGTAGAAAAAACCTCCCGAGTTGTACGTTCCATTCCCTTCGTAGGACTTTCGGAATGATCCAGAGAGTAGATAACATTTGCCGTCTTTCTGACAAATAGCATTGAACCACTTCGATTTGTATTCTGGTCTTCCAAAGTCGTTCAAGGATTTGCTCCACGTTGCGTCTTGCATCGAAACAGCTACAACCTTTCCGTAATCGCGTGATTCCAATAACTTCTTGATGGTTGCTTCCTCGGAAGGAAAACGACCAACAGGCTTGTTCATGATTCGACTTTCCATTTGTGCTTTCGCAACACCGTCGTTGGCGATGTATTCTTCGATGGTTGTTTTTAGTTCGGTTAAACGATTAATTTTCTCATCGAATTCAGCTGTTCCCAAATAGGCTTTCGTGTTTTCAGCTAACTCCAAACCTTTGTTTACACCTTTCAATTGCTTCTCAGGATCAAGTAAATACTTCTCTTCAGCCGATTTGATGTTTTGTGAAACTTCCTCAGACACCATTGAGCTTACCTTGCCTGCAAGACCATCGTAGAAAGCATTCACTTCATTCAGCTTGGCGAGAACAGAATCTTTTTTGACCTCAGCCGACAAGTTCGAATACGCCGTGTATTGCTCCTTAAATTCGTTGGATAGATTGATCAAAGGACGCGCATTTTTGATCGATGGATCTGAATTGAATGTCGCGATGTGTGATTGTACTTTCTGATTGATTTCTAGCGCATTCTTTTCGACTAAATCCGCATGAACCTGAGTCTTTATTTCGTTCAATTGATTTTGAAACGATGTAAGTTTTTCGGTTGCTGAATGTCTTTCTTTGGTGTAATCAATTTTTCCTTGTGCCGCTTCAAGATCTCGCTGAATATACTTGAAGGAGTACGATCCATTCGTAACTTGATTGTTCATTTTAGTGATGCGCTGCTCGATGTCGGTTAAGAGATTGTGGAGTTCCGTTTCCTTTCGTACAGCGGCTACTTCTTCTCGGAAGCGAATAATCTCTTCTTCCCAAGTTTGAATTTTTTTGTAGCGCTTGTAATTCGCTTTCAAACGCTGAATTTTTTTCTCAAGATTATTGATTTCTGCTTCGATCTGGTTGAATTTATAGTCGCGATCAGCTAACTTTTTATCAATCGATGCAATCCAATCTTTTACATCATTAATGTCTTTTGATGAAGGTCGAATTCCAGGGATCGCTTCCACATTAATTTGCGCATGTTGCATCAAAGGAATCTGGATAAACAGTAGGATAAGAAAGAAAAATGTTCCGCTCTTCATGTCGTTTTTTTGGGCAAAAGTAGAGCGACTTGACAGAACGATGTCTGGCAAATGATTTAAGTCTGCGTCAAGATTATTTAACGCTTAACATAGCTTATTTAACGTTTTCACAGTTGCGATAAGACCTCAAAAAGCTGTTCTTTTTTCCGCGTTGAAACGGGAATAATAGTATTGTCGGAGAGTAAAATGTGTCCTCCTTCCTTTTTCTCGAAACTTGAAATGAAGTTGGTATTGACGAGGTGAGATTTGTGTGGCCTGAAAAATCCGTAGTCTTTTAAGATCATTTCGAATTCCTTTAGTGGACGCGATACCACTAACTTGCTCTGGTCGGTAAAGTAAAAGGTGGTGTAATTGATATTGGCTTCGCACCGAACAATGGTGTTCACGTTTACGACCTTAATTGAATCGTGCGATTTGAGCAGAATCTTTTTGTCTTCTTTCGAAGTGCTGTTGATGTTCGAAGTGAGCGTTTCCAACACGCGCAGGTAATCTGATTTTTCAATTTCCTTTTGAACGCGCTTCACGGCATTCACCAAATCTTCAGGATTAATGGGTTTGAGCAAAAAGTCAACCGCGCTGAGACGTATGGCATCAATCGCGTAATTTGAATGAGCGGTAACAAAAATAATTTTGAAGTCTGTATTGACGAGCTTGTCGAAGATTTCAAAACTCTTGTTATCCCCAAGTTCGACGTCAAGAAAGAGCAGATCAAACTCGGAACTGTTCACCAATTCGATCGTTTCTTCCACCGATGATGCTTCTCCTACAATATCAATGTTGAGACGCATGATCTCCATCATTTTCCGGAGACTTACTCTGTTTTCCTCAATGTCGTCAACAATAATTGCTTTCATATGCATTTACTAACTCTGTGGGATACTGAATGTGACTTTCGTTCCCTTCTCACTTGAAATATCGAAGGCTACTTTGCGCTTAAAAATAGCGTTAATATTCTGGATGCGCTCTTTGGTGATTTGAATCGCGTAGGATTGATGCGCGTTGTTTACCCGAACGTTATTGTCAATGCCTTTTCCATTATCCTTGATGGTTACGAGCAAATTATCTCCTGATAATGTATACGAAAGAGCAATCTTATTGTTCTCGTCGCTCTTTGAGAAAGCATGCTTTACGGCATTTTCAATAAAGGGCTGAATCAACAATGGAGGAAGCTTAATACCTTCTTCCAACAGACTTTCGTCGCATTCAACAGAATAGTCAAACAGGCGATCGCTTTGCATTTTCTGGTATTCGAGGTAGATCTTCATCAATTCCACTTCGTCATCCAACTCGATGAATTCCTCGCGTGAGCTTTCCAGAATACCGCGAATCAACTTGGCAAATTTCGACAAGTAGATCACCGATTTTTCCGTCTCATTGTTCAAAAGGTAGTTTTGAATGGAGTTCAACGAATTGAAGATGAAATGCGGGTTCATTTGTGTTCTCAGTAGTTTCTGCTCAACTTCTAAATACTGAAATTTGGCTTTTTGTTGCTTTCTTTTGTACAGAAGAAAAACGATGAGAATGGCGAATAGCGAGAGCAGGATTGCCGCTACCAGAATGATATTTCTTCGGCTGATTTCTTCTTCTTTAATGCGAATGTCTTGTTTTAAAAGGTCGTTCTGCTTATCTTTTTCTCGAACTTCATATTGAACAACGAGCTGTTCCTTAAGCACTTCTTTTTCTTTTGTTTCGATGCTGTCCTTCAAATCAATGTAGTTTTTGAAGTAGGTAAGTGCTATCGGGTTTTTCGCTAAGAAATATTCGCTGATCTTCTTGGAAAGAATGAGCTGGGACTCATAAAACTGTCCTTCATCAGCAATCGAATAGGCTTTTTGATAGAATTCGAGGCCTTTTTCTGTGTTGCCAATTTTTAGGTAGTAGTCACCATACAATTCATTGACAAGTACAGCATCTATACTTTTTTCAGCTTCACCAGTTAACAACTCTTGAGCATTTTTCAGGTTTTTGAGAAAAGGAGGATAGTCCGAGTTGGTAAAGTGAACTTTCGCTATTTCATAATAGATGTAGCTTGCAAATACATTGCCTTTCCCATATACCTTATTTGATTCCGAAATGCATTGATTCAGATAGAACAACGCACTGTCTTTTTGATTCAGTTTTTCGTAAATCACACCGAGATTGAGTCGTGCATTTAAGGCCGAATATTCAAGGTTTGATCGTTCGTAAGTTGCAAGCGATTCACGAATGTACTCTAATGCTTTTTCGAGCGCTTCGTCGTTGAAGTAAAAGCTAGCGATATAGTCATTTACGCGTGCAACATGCTGCTGACTTCCTGAAATTTCAGCAATGGAATCTGCTTTTAAGTAGTGTTCGAGCGCTTTGGTTTTGTCCCCGAGTCGACTGTGGGAAAAACCCATGTATAGGTAATAATCGATTTTTTGTTCTTCGGAAGCCACTTTTAACAGGGGTTCAATATCTTTCAGATGCTTTCTAGATTCTAGGGGCTTGTATTTTTTGGCAGATGCTAGGTAGAGGTTAGCACCTAAAACACCATTGCTGTAATTAATTGATCGAGCAATAGAATCTGCTTTTTCTAAAATGCGAAAGGTTCTTTCTTGATTTATGGGAAAAATGGAATCAGCGAGAATCATGAGATCGTCAACTTGCTTTCTTTTACTTGCTTCTTGAGCAAAGGAAAAACCGTGAAAACAGGTGATAATGAGTAGCAGTAAAAAGGCGTGTTTCATGTAATATTTGCTTGCGTGATTTTCGGAAGTCGAATGAAATCCGCCGCGAATATAAAATTATTTATGATCTCCGATAAATGCCTTAATCGACTTACTTACATCTGTTTCACGATTGAACCAACTCCTTCTCTAGGTTGAGCCTTGCTGTTTCCTCGTACTTTTCAAAAAAGTAATTCGTCTTAAAAATCCGATCCATTTCCAAGAAATGGCGCAACACCTTTTTCCGTCCAGCTTGGTAAATCAACTTGGGATACTGTGCGTATTCTTTTCGAACATTTTGCGCATATTTCAAGTACTCATCCCAGGGTTGTCCGAGGATGGATAAGTCGGCATCGGTGAATAAGTTGGTGTCAGTTTCCTTAGAAACTTCATGCGACTTCGTGGCCATTATTTGCTGTACACATTTCTCAATTTGTTCATCAGGAACAGAAAGCTCCTTCATTCGTTTTTCAGCCAATTTTGCGCTTTGTTCTTCATTGTCTGATTTCGAAGAGTCGTACACAACATCATGGTAAAAAAGCGTAAACAGAAGTGTATCCCAATCATCAATTTCATCCTTGATTTGCGACAATTGCTCTAACAGATGCTCCAAATGCCTCAAGGTGTGGTAATACCGTTTTTGATCCGAATGATACTCCTGAATTTCGTTCCATAGTTCAGAAATGAGATCAAGATCTGTTGTGTATTTCCGCGCCAGTTCGATGAAGGTCTGCTGAAGCATAGGGCTTTTTTCGAAAGGTACGAGATTTTTCGTTGATCAATTCTATTCCCAACCCATTGCCTCTGCGTGAAATCGATACTCTTCTCGTAATTGTTCGTTTAAAGATGAATACGTTCTCAAGTTGGAGCTTACCAAACTGCGAAGATCCAATGATAGGTAACGGTTGATCAGTTTTTCTGCCTCCTCAAATTCTTTGGTAAAGATGAGAGAGAGTGTATAATTCAACAGAATTTTTTGCTTGATTTCTGCCTTTATCGGACCATCATTGGTGAGGACATCATAATTATACTTCTTTAGGAACTGATCCCAAATTGTTCGGCATTCAATCAAGCGTCGTTGATACTCTTCTGTGTACATTTTCATCAAATTTCCTGCTTCGAAATCTGCATCAATCTCAGCCATGGTATTTTGAAATAGTTCGGCGGCGTTTACAAGGTCGTCGAAGCCGCCTCTCTTATTTTTGTCGGAATAGACCTTTACATTGATAGTTTCCTTGTATTGAATAAATTCCTTCATGAAGTTCGAACAAACGGGACGAAGAAAATCCTTTGCCATTTCCTCACTCCATTGTTCCTCTGCTTTCCAACGGTATTTTTGCCAAGCAGCAAATAATTCCGCTTCAGAAGGGTATCCCTTTGTCTTAATGTCTTCACCCTTCCCTAACTTTGCATCTTTGGGAAAGGTAAACCGCGAAGTTCGAAATGCCAGGCTATTGGTGTCGAGCAAAACAACAGAGGTGTCCCCACGAAAAGTGGCGGTCAAGAATACGGGAGTACGCATGGTAAGGTCCATACTGTATCGTGATTCCCCTGCATTGGATCCGTGGTCATCTACCTCCTGTTCGAGGATAACGATGTCTCTTTTATCAATCAAATAGTAAATATAGGATGTTTGGGTAGAGTCTAAAATTGCCGCTTTTTTCGAAGCTTCTTCGTAATACCCCGATTTACTTCCTATCAGACGTGAATAAACACGCGCAGATTTCCACATTTTATTAAGTGGCGTTTCGTGTTTTTTTTGTTTCAATAAATTACCATCCTTAGAGTGATCGATTATAGTCACTGCCCATTTATTCGCGGAGAATTGGATATTTTCTGGATAACGCAAATGTTGAAACTTGCAGTTAATGCCGAATTGCTTTGGTTTTTGGGCGAACGAGAAGCTCACGAACAATGAGATCGTCAACGTCAATAGTGTTTTCATAGCGAATAATTAATTATTTCAGTTTGAGAAGAACATCTGTAAGGATGATGCGCTTCATGGTTAAACTTAGTTTGAATGTGAATGATGGTTTGGCTCAATAAGTCTTCCAAAAAGAATTTCATTGTTTTCAACTCTTTGAGCCTGTATGATGTAAAAGGTCAATAGGGATAAGGTGTTTTTTCTAATAAGGAATTCAGGTAAATAGTGTTGGTGTATTTCTGTGCAATTTCGGTATAAGTTTGTTGAATCATTGTTTTTTTAAGATCATCTATTTAGGTGCATCTTACTTTTAAACAAGTTTTGTGCCATAGCGTTTCCCAGATCCTTGAGTTACCTCAATTCAATAACAGCCCGATTTTAAACGTGCCACATGGATGTCTTTTTCCAATTGATTTCCAACTTCTAACGTAAGAGAGAACATGCTAAATCCAAACTTTCGTCATCTGCCACTACTAGCACATCGGAAAACCAGTTCCCGTTCTTGGTAAAGATTTGGTGAGTTCGTCCATTCGGCATTTTTACTGCCATACAGGGAAACGCCTTTTTCAGGATTAAAAACTAAATGTGTACTTTATTTAGGTCAATTTACCTTGAGGGGTGTTCTCGGCTTGTTATGCAAACCTTCCAGAACACCAATGTCTTTATCGCTAAGCAAATTGCACGTTTATTTTTTCTCCCCCGTTACACATTCACACTTCGAAGCTTTTTTCGCACCTTTTCGATACCAATTCATATCTAACAAAGAGTCACGAACTGTCCAATTTGGATTGTCCACAGGATCGTAATAGGTATTTGGCGCATCATAGCCCTCTGAAATCATTTCAATTCGTCCACTTGCCCAAACGTTGATGCGCGTATATCCGAAAAACGTTGCTCCTGACAATAGGCTTCCTCCATTTCCTGCAATGAGTTGGTAGGTTTTTTGATTGGGTTGCATGCGTTGATATTGATGCACGTGTGCTGAGAGCATTGAGGTTACGGTATCGTTTTCAAATGCGGTCCACACAGGATCAGAATCACTGGGGTAAGCGATGCCGAATTTTCCAGATGTTTCTCTTTTACAATTCACATAAAACGGGCGATGTCCCATGACAAAAATGTGATCAATTGTTCGATCAGCTCTATATTTTTTTACTTGATTTTTCACCCAGTCATATGGGAATCGTGTTCGCTCTTCACGCTTATTATACGTATCGGTATTGATGATAATGAATGCAACATTACCGTCTTTAAAGCCATAGGTCATTTTGTCCCAGTTATTCGACGACCCAACAATGCTATCTCTGTTCGCTGGCATGTACTTTCCCATGTATTTCAACCAAGTGGTAGTTGTTTGAGCCAAAGGTTTCTCATGTTGATCGAGCATTTCGTGATTACCGGGTACAGGAATCATCTTGATGCCAGACGATTTGAAGTCGGTGAATTTTCCCGATTCGTAGTCCTTAGTCCAGGTTTTAAGTTCCAGATCGAGTTTTTCATTTGTGGCTTCGCCATTAACAATGTCTCCAAGAAAGAAGAAGTAATCAACCTTGTTTGGAGAGTTAGCAACACGCTTAAATATGTTTTGGAGAACATCAAAGTTGGCTGTTGAAGCGTCAGAATGAGTAAGATCTGTAATGGTATCATTCCACTGCAATCGGTTACACCCAACAAAAACGAAGCTAGTCACTATTGAATCCTCAACTACATCAGGATCAGGAACAGGATCTGGAGTAGGTTTGGGATCAGGTGGCAACTTAAAAATTATGAAGGCTACTAAAGCAAGGATAAGAAGAACAACAACTACGATAATGGGACGTGAATTTTTCATGTGGTGGTTTTTTAGCATCGATAAGGTAGGGATATTTTCTCGAACTGCGTTCAAACATCTCATTTAGAGGTTGATTCGGTCTTATAAATACAAAAAGACCACTTCTCAATTCCAAAATCAATCGGAATCGTGAAGTGATCTCGTTTCGCGTTAGTACTAAAGCGCTATGACTAGTTGCGAATGAATTTGCCGCTGAGCGTGTGTTCGTTAGATGAAAGCGTATAATAGTACATTCCTTCTTGCAAATCACTGATGTTCAGTTTGATCTCTTCCTCGTTAGAAGCTACTTCTTGAGTAAGGATAACACGTCCCGCTGCATCTGTAACTGTTAATTGAGATGTTTGGTTCAATGCTTCCGACAATGAGAAAGTCAATTCGTTCGATGTTGCTGGGTTTGGGTACAGGCGTACATCTACACCGATCGGCTTGATAGATCCAATGCTCGTCGTCAAGGACTCAAATTGGAAGCTATTATTGTTTTGTCCACAGTTGTTTGACTCGTTGTCTTCTGCTTCAATGTTCGTAACATCAACACATACTTTTACGTAGTAATTGCCTGTTGCTAGCCCTGATACGTTGTCCAAATCCATGTTTGAAACACCCAAGCTTTCGTAGTTACCACCACTTAATCCGAAGTTGTCAGAAGTTACAGAGCCAACAACGTATTCTGTCGTACCGAGATCCATGATCGACACTTCGCATACTACGCCATCAAACGTAGAGAAAGTACCTGTGTTTTCCATGTCGAAGGTTACATTTAAAACAGCCGTTTGAAAATCATAGGCGTATTGAATGTTGGAAACCTGCAAATCTTGTGCAGAAGAGATGAATGCGCCAGTGAATAGAAGCGCAGAAAGAGTAAAAATTTTTGTCATAATTGTATTGTTGATTTCAGCAAATGTAGAGGAGCCGTGCTGGTTTTCCTGAAGTATAAGGGGGGACAAAAAGTATACAGAATGTTAAATCCTACTCTCTAGAGTGACAAAAGAGGGTTGATATGGGTGGGAAATTCAACTGTATACCCTAGATTTGATGTGATTAACAAAATCTATGTTCCGAGTCCATCTTTTTGTACTTATTGTCTTTTTCGTCTTTTCCGCAACGGATTCCTCTGCGCAAACTTCAAAGTTCTATCATTACGACTCTCTTTTTCATGAGGTGATTTTGGTAGATTTCGACAAGGCGGCATCTTATCTGGAAAAACAGAAAAAGTTCTACAAGACGAAGTCTGATAAAGCCGACTACTGGCTCAACAGCATGATGCTCAATTACAAATTGAACGAGCTTTCCAAGGCACGCGAAGATGGAATCGTCGCTCAAAAATATTTCTCCAAAAAGGACGAGTCGAGATATGGAACCTATCTCAAACTAAGATCATTAATCGATTGGAAGGAGGGGCATTTTACACGAGCCAACCAACGTCTGTTGGATGCGATGAATAAAGGAGAGCTGAAGGACCCGATTGCGCGAGCTCATTTGTACAACATTGTATTGAACAACTATATAAGTTTGGAAGATTACGACTCTGCGCTTATGATGTCTCACCGAGTAGATGTTGAACTGAATAGAGATAGATCATTTAAGGAGAATCCTCCGCGAAAATACCGACGTTTGCGTCAAACAAACTTGTTGTCGAAAGGAACAATACACTATTACATTTCGGCGTATGATTCGGCGCTTTATTATTATCAGAAAGCATATGAGTTTGACCCGACTGACCCAGTTTGGTCGATAAATTGTCAGATGAGCATAGCCGATGTGTTGAGCTTAAAGGGTGATTATGAAAAAGCGGACGAGTACTATGTGGAGATTCTAAAGAAACTGGAAGCGCAATCGCCAGGGGTGAATCTTGCTCATGCGTACTATAACTATGCGCTGAATTTCAAGAAACAGGGTGATGTCGCCACCGCTCGCAGCTATTTTCGTAAATCGGAAGCGCTTTCTCAGAAATTGAACTATAATCTTATTCTTGGACTTTCCCTTCAGGAGATTGGTGAAGGCTTTTTCGATCAAGGAGCGCTCGACAGCGCCAAGGTGTACACGGAAAGGTCGATTCCTGTTTTGGAGCAAATACAGAATGCAAGAGGTTTATGTCTTGCGCATTGTCGCCTTTCCAGGGTTTTAGCGAAGAATGGGAAGCAAAAGGAGAGCTTTCGTGCGGTAAACGAAGCCAAGAAGTGGATGGAACAAGTCAATACGCTAGAAGCTCGCTCGGAAGTATGGACGGCTTTCTACGAATATTATGATCGTTATGGCCCAGCCACTTTTGCACTGGAATATTTGAAGCGATCTATGGAAACGAAAGATTCCATTGAGGGCGTTGAAATGCAAAAAAGCCTGAACGCGCTGATTGTGAAGTATGAAACGGAACTGAAGGAGAAGGAAAATCAGGTATTGCGCGTGGAAATTTCTGAGCAAAATGTTCAAATCCAACGAAAAGAAGAAGCCAGAAAGTTTTGGCAAGGGTTGATTTTTTTCATGGTGGTATTACTGATATTGATCACGGTTCTCGGGGTTATTTTGTTAAAAATGCGCCATCAAAAGTTGGAAGTGAAAGAGCGAAAACTTGCCCACGCTGATCAGATCAGAACCTTGCTTTTGCGCAAGTTGGATGCTGCAGATCAAGCGGTGAAGGATGCGGAGCAAGTCATCTCCGACCTGAAAAATACACAAGAAGAAATCGAAGCGAGGGAGAAGCATAATCCAGAACATTTAATTGAATCTATGCGAACAAAGAAAGACTGGGCAGCATTCATGGTTGAGTTCGAATTGATCTACACACATTTCTTCTCAGAGTTAAAGAAAATCAGCTCAGGAGATTTTACAAATAGCGAGCGGAGGATGCTAGCTTTAATCAAACTTGGCTTATCGAATCAGGAAATTGCCGATCAGATCTTTATTTCTAAAGATAGCGTGAAGAAAGCGAAAAGTCGCCTGTTCAAGAAAGTGAACATTCCCGATTCAAAGTTTAAACCGGCAGACTTCATACGAAACATAGAGTAATTTTTCAGGCACAAAAAAACCTGAAAAGAGTTCAAAGTTTTGAGGTAATCAATTCTAGGACGAAACTCTTTTCAGGTACCTGCAAGGAAATTAAAACCAAATATTGGTAAAACCAGAATACCAATACTTATATCCTCAAGACGTACAGTTTTCTGATAGGGTTGGGTAGATGGCAAAAAAAAACGCTCCAACAGATGTTAGAGCGTTTCCAATATGTTCGATTTCCCTAGTAAAGCTCTAGCTTGAGCGCTGTTCGGTAATCTTTAATTTCTTCACGATTAATTTTGTGATCCGCCTTTTTCAAGAGGTTCAACAAGTACAAAAGGTTGTCGTTATCTTCAATTTCGATTGGATATTCGTTCTCTTCTTCGTCTTCTTCGAATTGAGCTTGAACATCAAACGATCCATTTTCTGTGATGTATTCGTAACTCAGGCGCAGCACTTTTGTCACCAAAGGATCTTGCTCCTTCAATGCGTATTCTCTCAATTCTTTAAGATCTTCCACCAAATTAGGGGCTTCCACTCCATGTTTTTCAACATTTTCAATAATGCTGTCCAATTTTTTATTTGCTGCTGCCAGTTTCATACTTCAAATAAAGTTAATGCGATTCGATACGCTAAATCGTTATGGTGCAAATGTACACATCTTATGGAAAATATAACCGCTTCCCTCAAAAACATTGATGATTTTTTTAAAACCCGTGTTTCACTGCTGAACACTTGCAGGTTAACTTGAAATTGTGCTGTGATTGATTCTTCGGGGTAATCTCATTACGCGCTGAAATACACTTCGGTTTGAAAGTTTCCTTTAGAATGCTGAAATGAGAAATGAAACGTTATTTTTGTCTACAAACGCACCAAAACAAACTATGGATTTACTCTTGAAAGGACTAGTGACTGGTTTAATACTCAGTATGATGATTGGTCCTGTATTCTTTGTACTCTTGGAAACAAGTATCAGAAGAGGAGTAAAAGCTGCGCTATGGTTGGATTTCGGTGTTCTTATTAGTGATTTGGTGTACATCCTAATCGCTTACGTATTCTACAAAGAAGTCGAAGATTTGAAAGCGGGCGACGATAGTTCGGTTCTACGCATAATTGGAGGAGTGATTTTTGTTGGCTACGGGATTTTTAACTTTTTCAAAAAGGTAAAAGAACGACATTTTAACGCCAAATCCATTCCGGCATCCAGAACAAGGGACTACGTTTTCCTTGGAATCAAAGGATTCTTGCTTAATATCGCCAATCCTTTGGTGATTTTCTACTGGTTCAGTGTAATGACAATTGGAGCAGAAGATGCTGGAGGTGCAAGTAGCTGGGGAATGCTTTTTTACTTGTCGGTTATTCTCATTACCTTTTTCGGAATAGACATCTTGAAAATTCTCGGAGCAAAACGGTTACGCCCATTGGTAACGCATCGTTTGCTTGCAGGACTTAATAAATTGATCGGCATCGTATTCGTTATGTTCGGTATATTTTTTGTCATTCAAGGATTAATGATGAGAATGCAGTAACATCCTCGTAAAAATCAGTTATAGTATAAACGTATGTTCATGACAAAATTTCTTTTACCTTTTTTGTTCGTTACACTGTGGAGTTCAGTAGGAGCGCAAACGGTTGAAAAAGAAAATCTTACAAAAACCAAAAGTACGTATTGGGACTTCAACAGGTTACAACTTCAATCGCGTGGGAAAAACTACGTAGACGAATTTGGAGAAACCACGGAAAAGCACGGCAAATGGACGTATTACGATCGTTTAGGCGAAGTGGAGGAAGTTCGATACTACTACCGCGATGTCTTGCACGGCGAGGTTACTTTGTATTATCCGAATGGAAAAAAACGACAAGAAGGTTATTTTAAGCTCAACCGGCAGGATAGCGTCTATCGCGAATGGTACGAAACGGGTAAGCTAAAAACAGAAGGATATTACACGAATGATGCACCTTCAGGTGAGTGGAAACACTTCTACATTGATGGTCGCCTCAAAATGGTTGAGGAAGTAAAAGGCCCTGAAAACTATGTTTGGGAGTTCTATTTGCCAGATTCACTGCATACGCAAACAATCAAGGAGGGAGACGGTGAGCTCGTAACGTATTACTCAACAGGTACGGTAAAGGAATGGTACAATTACAAAAACGGACTGAAGAATGGAGCGTTTGAGGAGTACAGTATTTACGGATACACTACGCTAAAAGGAAACTTTACCGATGGTGAAAAAGACGGAACTTGGGAGTTTTTCTATTATACAGGTGATAGGGAAAAGGTGAGTAATTACAAGAAAGGAGTCCTTGATGGTCCGTATGAGTATTACTACGATAATGGAGAGTTGAATGTTTCCGGACGATATAAAAATGGTCAAAAACAAGGCGAATGGACCTGGTATACGAATAAAGGTACACGCGACATGCAAGGTGGCTTTGATCAAGGACAACAGGATGGAAAATGGACGTACTGGTATCCAACGGGTGAAATTTCTTACTATGCCGAGTTCGATCATGATATTCGAACAGGACAATGGACGTATCTCTATAAAGACGGCTCAAAATTCAAAGAAGGAACATTTAAAAATGACCTTCGAAATGGAACATGGCGCACATGGTACGAGAACGGTACTTTGCTCATGGAAGGTGATTACGTGGACGGAAAAGAAAATGGTGAATGGTCAAACTTCTGGGAGTCGGGTGAGCTGAAGAACAAAACGACGTTCAAATTAGGACAAATGAATGGTAAATGGGTATCATTCAATCCGAAAGGAAAACAAACGCTGAGTGGTGAATACAAAGACAACATGAAAGTTGGTGAGTGGATCGAATACTTTGACAATGGAAAAGTGAAGGATGTCCTCAATTACAAACTCTTCAAGAAAAAATCCAAAATGGACTATGGTCTGATGAAGGATTTTGTAGCCTACGAAAGCAAGTTGCACGGAGAAGCATCTTCCTATTCAGCGAAAGATTATCGCTTAACGGAAGAAGGCGAATACAAGGAAGGTGAGAAGCACGGTGAGTGGATTGCCTACCATCCCGGAGGAAAAACGCCTGCCGTTGTGAGTCATTACAAAAATGGAAAGCTCGACGGAAACATGAAAACGTATAGCCGTCGTGGAAAATTAATGCAAGAGGCCGATTACAAAAACGGTTTGAAGCACGGAAAGTTCATTGTTTATGGAAAACGTGGAGACGTTGTCAAGGAAATGAAGTTCTCTGAAGGAATGCAAATCATTGAAGGTAGCAACGGCGGAGCAGGATCATTTACACCAGGAAGATAGGCATGAAAGCTACCATCACATCTATAGAGCTTCGGGGTCCGTTAAAATTCTTTGTGCTTTCTTCTGAAGCACTTAAAATTATTCGTCAGCTCAAAACAACGAACTGTGTAAAAACCAAAACGAGAGGTTTCTGGACGAAGCATTACACGATGACCCTTTGGAAGAATGAGGAAGAAATGAAGGCTTTTGCGTACAGCGGTGCACACATGGAAGCAATGAAGAAAAGTAAAGCCATCGCGAAAGAAATTCGCATACTTACCATTGATGCAACAGAACTTCCGAATTGGAAAGAGGCCAAGGAGCTTTTGAAAGGAGGGAAGATACTAAGGTATTAACCATTATTATTTCGTTTTTCAGTAAAAAGAAAAGGCCATCACCCGAAGGCAATGACCTTTTACAGAAGTTATCTTTCCGCTATTGCTTAATCAGCACAGCGCGCGTTCCAGTTATGTGAGCATTTGAAACTCTCAAGTGGTAGTAACCATCAACAATTGATCGTACATCCAACTCAACTGTTTCCAACCCTTCAGACTGCATTACTTTTACAACTTGTCCGAGGTTGTTCAACAACTCAATTTTCACATTCTCTCCTGAAGTTAAGTGCGAAATAGTCATCGACTCATATGCAGGAACTGGGTAAATTTCTAATTGATCTACCAAGCTGTTTTCATCCAAGCCGATCGTGTTCACATTAATAGTGTTACACGTAGTGTCAATTCCACACGAATCCGTTACAGTCAAACACACCGTGTAAGTTCCGTTTGCTGTATACGTGTAGCTTGGGTTTTCATCTGTAGATGTTCCTCCATCACCAAAGTCCCAAGCGAATGTTGTTGTTCCGTTAGATGTTGATGTACTCGTGAAATCAACAACTCCATTCGAACTAAGCGTTTCTGTGAAACTAGAAGTAGGACTAACACAGTCGCTTACCGTAACGGTTGTACAAACTGTATCCGCATCACAGGCACTTGTTGCGATCAAACATACCGTGTAGGTTCCTCCCGTTGCGTAAGTATGCGTTGGATTTTGCTGCGTAGATGTATTTCCATCTCCAAAATCCCATGACCATGCATCCATGTTCGTTGAAGCATCTGTGAAGTCAACAGTTAAGTCGGTAGATGTTTGTGAGTAGTCAGCACTTACTTCAGCACAGTAAGGTCCAAAGTTTGCACGCATGAAGTAGGTGTTTGAATAACCGTAGTCTTCATTGTTTCCCCAGTTTCCACCGAAAAATACCCAGGCCATACCCGCATTAAAATAGGTCGTGTTGGTACCAAGTGTAAGACTTTGACTCGATTCTTCTTGCAAACCGACAACGTAACTTCCTGGCGTGAGTGATAAAGCACCTCCTTGGATGTTCAGTGTATATTCAGCTTGCGCTGTACTTGAAACAAATAAGGTATCTGTGTACCCAATAATTTGGTTCGGTGTTGTTCCTGTCATATCGTAGATGGCACCAACTACCGTATCACCAGCAGAAGGATTTGTAAGTACAAAAGTTACACTCGTAAGTTCATCAGCAGTAACAATATTATATTGGTTTCCAAGGAATCCAGAGTTTCCTCCTCCAATACTCAAAGCGCCATCTACCACACCGTCTTCAGTAGCAAATACGGAATCACTCACAGCAAAGTACAAGGTATCGTTGTTGTTGGATAGGTCTGGATCTGTTTCAACAGCGGAAGCGCTAAATGTCGCTGTGTACGTATCAATGGACATGGGCGTATACGCTGCTGTTGTCAAGGTTACTGTACTTCCTGCGTTTAATGAAGCTGCAGTTGGTGCATCTGTGAATACGCTTGTTGCTCCTTGGAATACTTCCACGTTGGAAGTTGGGTTTGTAACAGATGTTCCTGTTAACATTCCGAGTTCGGCACTAAACGTACGAGGTGTTACTTGATTTAATGGAGTAGCGTAGTACGGTTCTGTACTTACCGAGTTGACAGCAACATCATAATCTACACTGAGTCCCATAAAGATATTATCAACCTGAATGAGGTTGTCGTCGTTCGAATCGTGGAAGAACGCAATATAGATGGTTTGATTATCGTATGCGCCCAAACTCACTTCCCATGTTTGAAGCAAACCATTGGTTCCGTTGAAGGAAGTGTGTACTGTTCCAGAACTTGTATTTGTGGTTGAACCGATGCCTTCTGCTGCGGTGAACAAAGTTGTTGTGAAATCAGCAACATTAGTACCTGTTGTTGAAACTCTTACTTCGTAACCATCCATATATATCGGTCCTTCGAATGGAGCCGAATCCCATCGTAAAACAGTATTCGCACATGGTTGAACGGCATCCAAAATGAGGACGTTATTGGCCGCTCCCGCTGGTGTTAACCAAGAAGACGACGCTGTAACCCAGTTCGTATCTCCTGGAATGGTGGATTGTGGATCAAAAGTAATGAACCAATCTTGTGGTCGACCATTGACATCGGCCGCTCCATCTAAATCAAGGTTGATCCAACTTGCTGGAATGGTTTTAGATTGGAAATCTTCAAAAAGCAACGTATCGATACACGGAGCACGATTGATCAGTTCGTTGGAAGTGCGTGCGGGTGTGATGCGCTGTACAGCTTGCTCTTCAATCGTTGTTTGATTGGGCGTTGCCGTATTAATTGATTGTGTTGAAATTCCGTTTTGTCGCATCTGTCCAATGGAAGCAAATGCCAAGAATAAACAACCAATACTAGTTAGTAGAGTAGTTTTCATAAAATGTGTCGTTTTACACAAATGTATGGAATTCATGGAATTATGCTCAGGTAAAAGTACCTGTTCGAAAAATTGATGCATAAAAAAGGCCATCACCCGAAGGCAATGACCCTTTAAAATATGATTTAACGATTAGAGGCTGAATTTCACTCCAATGCTGATAAACATTGCATTGTAGTTTGTACTATTTGACAATTCTTCTCTCGCTTTGTTTTCATCAACAGACGTTAAGTTGTAGGCTCCGTTGTTTGAATTTGGACCTAATTCCTCAACATAAACAGTCTCTTTGTCGTACGTGTCTAGGTTCGACATTTGATCAGTACCATCAACTCTGTATGCTGTAACAGATCTTGTGTCACTTTTGATACGAAGGTTTACTGCTCCTAATTCTCCAAACAAAGAAAGTTTGTCAGAAAGGTTGTAGCTTACACCCATTGCTCCTTGGAACCCGATAGACATTGCACCTTTTGATTCAAAGTCTTGTTCTACTGATCCTACAAGTGGGTTTGTTCCGCTATCACGGTACTCAGTAACTGTTGATCCTCCAACAGGTAATACTAATCCTCCTTTTCCATAAAGAGCAAAATCACCTCCAGTTGTAACAACCAATGATGGCGCCAAACGGAATTGAGTTGATTTTGAATTAACAGTTACAGTATTAACACCTCCAGTTCCATTTGGAATAGTAGTGTTGTTCGATTCAACAGTTGATCCTAAAAAGTAATTAAATCCTAATTCAGCACCAACATGCTCACTGAACATGTAACCAACGTTTAAACCGATGTTTGCTCCTTCACCGAATGTACCGTATGAGTTTGTTTCAGTTTGACCAGACGCTGTAACTACAGTAGTGGTTCCTACAACTTCACTTGGAGTGCCAATTCCATAGCCTCCTTGTAGTCCAACATAAAGATTCTGAGCGCTCACCGCCCCAGCTCCTAGAAGCAACGCTCCTAATAAAAGTCCTTTTTTCATAATTCATGATTAAATTGATTGATCTAAAACTAACATTTTTTCACTCATATTCGATCCAATTTTGATTTTTCTACTTCAAGAATTGGTTGATTTTGCGGATTCTAGATCAACTCAATAAAAAAAGAGGTGTCCCGATTGCGATCAGAACACCTCACTTTTTCTTATGAAATCCGTTTGTTTAGTTCAGCTTACTCGAAAGTGTGTTTTTCAATCCACTCCATTCAACCAAGTGTAGCTTTACTGTTCCAACTGGGATTTTTGCTTTTACCAAAACCGGAATCTTATTTTTATCAGCTGTTACCCAGAACTCAACATCTTCTTCATCCTTGAAGTAACGACCAGTTTGAACAACAGGAACAAACTTGTGACATTTGAATTTTCCTTTTCGGATTTTGATGATTTCGTCACCCACGTATTTGATTTTTAAGGTATAGTTTTCTCCATCCATGAAACACTTAAAGGCAAATGTTTTTCCTTTGGTGAGGTTGTTGAAGTTGAGTGTTCGTGCACGGTAGAATGATGAAATCATGTCTTGTGTCCCCAACTTAATATCGAAATCTTTCTTACCGTCGTTCACCTTTTTGAGGTTTTGTTTGAACGCATAGTTTTGCTTGATTTCGTATCCGCCTTCATTTACATCACGATCGAAGAACCAAGGCATAATTGATTTTTTGTCGATGTAACTTTCGTACACATCATGTACTTTGTAGAATGAGTTGAATCCTCCTAAGGTTCTTCCTGTTCCCACTACGTGGTGCAGCGTTCTACCTCCACCTTTCTTACTGGTAGGTTTTACCTCCAGAACGGCTTCACCAGCATCCATAAATCCATAGGTAACACGATATCGCAATTTTTCTCCTTGCTTAAATGCACCGTTTGTCACCGAAGGATATGTCACGCTCGAAGAACTTGTTAGAGCGAGTGTGAATCCTAAAAATCCTGCTAAATACAAATACTTTTTCATGGTTCAATGTTGTTAGTTAATGCCTAAACGATTGTCTGGACAGTGAATAGAATACAAAGCTTGTGCCAAATTAATCACCAATGATGTGAATCTCTGTTCGGCGATTGCTCGCTTTTCCACTTTCGGTCGAGTTGTCTTCCAGTGGTTTCTCTTCACCAAGTCCCTTCGCTTCAATCATTTCCGATGAAACGCCCTTGTCTACAAGATACGATTTTACGGCTTTCGCTCTATTCTCAGAAAGCATTTTATTGGAAGAAGCCGATCCATCACTGTCCGTATGTCCCTCCACGCGGATGCGCATGTTTTTTTTACGGATGAGGTATTCGGCGAGTTGGTCGAGGGTTGCGTAGCTTTCTGTTTCAAGGGTTGATTTCCCACTTGCGAAGTGAACATTTTTCAACACAATTGATTCGGGAAGCTTGTAGCGAATTTCCAAAGTGCGGGTGTTGAAGACTGCGCCAGGAGGCGGACTTGGAACAACAAACGACGTATAATCGAGCTGCTCCCCAATTACTTCCACTTTGATAAAATACTCATCTCCTGCCGGAATATGGACTTTGAAATACCCTTTTTCATTCGTGATGCCTACAATTTCTTGTTTTGAATCGCGACCTATGAATGTGATTTTGTCATTGGGCATGCGTTCACCTTGTTTATTGGTGACAATCACGTTGAGTGGAGCTTTTGCTGTTTGCGCGTAGGAAAGAGAAATGCTGGTGAGCAAAATCAGAGTGGAGATTAGTTTCATTGAGTGCGTTTTGTGTTACCAACATAACGAAGGAAGGTAAAAAAGATACTACTTTCGTGGAAAAATGAATTCATGAAATCACTCATCGTTGCTTGTACTATCCTTTTTTCGTTTGTTTCATTCGGACAAACGATGACTGACATTGAAGAATTATCTAAAAATTCGGTGATTAACAAAGTGGGTGGTAACAGTTTTAATATTTCCTTATGGTTGACAGATTACTTGTGGGAATATAGTGCGAAATCTGCTCCTCAGATTGATCAGGCATTTTTAGAAGATATGCTCCGAATTGTGAAGGGATATAACATTTTTGGGGTTGTAATTGGCAAGCGTGATGCGAATGAAATTATCCGTTTTGCTGACGAAGAAGCGATTCGAAACACCCTTGTTTTACTTGGACAAGATAGTGTGGAATATCAACCAATTCCACAAGAGGAAATCTCGGAGGAATTGGATTATTTATTACGAGTAATGAAACCAATGTTCGCAAGAATGATGGGACAGTTCGGGGAAAACATGCACTTGGTGGTGTTCCAAAAACGAAATAACGCAGGAGAATTAATCGCAGATCCTACGGTGGAGAGAAATATTACGCTTCACACCTCTGGCTGCGATTTCGAATGGAGATTACCTATGAGCGCCTTAGTTCCTAAGAAAAAATGTCCCGAAGATGGCGAGCTCATGAATGGAACCTGGAAATTTTGTCCGTATCACGGAAGTAAATTGGAAGCAATTGAGCAAGAATAGAACTTCTCAATGGTTCTGTACCACTAAACCACAATATTCACAATTCTCCCAGGAACAACAATCACCTTCTTCGGTGTATTCCCGTCCAACCATTTCTGCGAGTTCTCATGCGCCAATACTTCTTTCTCGATTTCCTCTTTCGACAAGTTCGTAGGAAGTTCAAGCATGAAACGCATTTTCCCGTTAAACGAAACAGGATATTTGTGATTCGCTTCAATCAAATGATCGGGGTTAAACGTTGGGAACGGTTGTGTTCCAACGGTTCCAGGCTCGTTACCCAATTTCACCCATAGCTCTTCACACATGTGTGGTGCATACGATGAAAGCAACACCACGAATTGCTCAATAATGGCTTTGTTGTGACACTTTTGATCGGTCAATTCATTCGCACAAATCATGAAGTTCGAAACACCCGTGTTGAAGGAGAAACGCTCCAAATCATCACCGACTTTTTTGATCGTTTTGTGCAAGGTTTTCAATGCGTCTTTCGTTGGTTCACCTTCTGTAATAATGATGTTTCCATCTCTGTCGTGTACCAAACGCCATACTTTGCGTAGGAAGTTGTGTACTCCGTTAATTCCTTGCGTGTCCCATGGCTTGCTTTGCTCCAACGGTCCGAGGAACATTTCGTACATACGAAGTGTGTCCGCTCCGAATTTCTCTACGAGTTCGTCGGGCGTTTGCACGTTGTACTTGGACTTGGACATTTTTTCTACTTCTGATCCACAGATGTAGGTTCCGTCATCTTCCAGAATGAATGTTGCATTTGCGTATTCAGGTCGCCAGTTTTTGAAGGCTTCGATATCGAGTACGTCATTTTCAACCATGGAAATATCAACGTGGATTGGCGTTGTCTTGAAACCTTTCTTCTTTGAATTTGATACGAATTCGTTGCTGTCTTCTTTACGATAAACAAAACTACTTCTTCCCAAAATCATCCCCTGATTGATCATCTTCTGGAATGGCTCATCAAATGGAATGTGTCCCATATCATACAAGAACTTCGTCCAGAAACGCGCATACAACAAGTGTCCCGTTGCGTGTTCCGATCCTCCGATGTACAAATCGACATTCTTCCAGTACTCCACTTTCTCCTTCGCAACGAATTCATTTTCGTTTTGCGGGTCCATGTAGCGCAAGAAATACCATGAGCTTCCTGCCCAACCTGGCATCGTGTTGTAGTCCATGCGATCGCCTTGGAATTGATCACCCCACGCTTCTTTTGTGGCACGCGCCAATGGTGGCTCACCTTCTTCAGTTGGCAAGTATTTGTCTACATCAGGAAGCGTAATCGGCAATTGATCATCTTCTACCAAATAAGGAATATCATCCTTGAAGTAAACAGGGAATGGCTCTCCCCAGTAGCGTTGACGAGAGAATACGGCATCTCTCAATCGGTAATTCGTTTTTCCTTTTCCAATTCCGCGCGTTTCAATCTCGTGAATGGCACGTTTGATGGCTTTTTTCACGGGAAGTCCTGTCAAGAAATCGGAGTTGGCAATCGTTCCTTCTTTTTCGGTGTAGGCCGCTTCAGAAATATCAACATCTTCAAAAATATTGATGATCTCAATACCGAAATGCTTGGCAAAATCCCAATCGCGCTGATCGCCACAAGGAACGGCCATTACAGCACCTGTTCCGTAGGAAGCAAGCACGTAGTCTCCAATCCAGATTTGTACTTTTTCTCCCGAAAATGGATGAATGGCGTACGCTCCAGTAAATTGTCCAGTGATATTTTTTACATCTGCCTGACGGTCGCGCTCCGATTTTAATGAAGCTTCTTTTTTATAGTTCGCAACGGCATCTTTGTATTCGTCCGTTGTGATTTCATCCACATATGGGTGTTCTGGCGCAAGTACCATGAAAGAAACACCGAAAATGGTATCAGGGCGAGTGGTGAATACTTCAATTACTTTTTCCGTTGATTGATCGTTACCCGTTGATTGAGCGGAGCCGAAATCAACCTTAAAATTCACAGAAGCCCCAACCGATTTTCCAATCCAATTGCGTTGAATGTCTTTGATGGAATCGGTCCAATCGAGCTTTTCCAATCCTGTCAACAAACGCTCTGCATACGCCTTGATGCGCATCGACCATTGACGCATGAGTTTTTGCTCTACAGGATGATTTCCACGTTCTGATTTTCCATTGACGATTTCATCGTTGGCCAAAACGGTTCCCAAAGCTGGACACCAATTTACCCACGAATCAGCCAAAAATGCCAGACGATATTCCTGCAAACACGCTTCTTTCTCTTTTTCAGAATACGCGTTCCATTCGTCTGCAGTAAAGGTTCCTTCGAAATCCGTTGTTGCGTTCACATTGGCGTTTCCGTTCGTTTCAAATTCCTTGATCAATTCAGAAATAGAAACGGCCTTGTCTTGTGTTTCGTCGTAGTATGCATTGAACAACTGCTTGAAAATCCACTGTGTCCATTTATAATACTCAGGAGATGAAGTGCGTACTTCTCGGTCCCAATCGAACGAGAAACCGATTTTATCCAACTGATCGCGGTAACGTGCTACGTTGTTTTCAGTTGTGATCCGAGGATGTTGTCCCGTTTGAATCGCATACTGCTCGGCAGGCAATCCAAAAGAGTCGTAACCCATTGGGTGAAGTACGTTGAATCCTTGCGCTCGTTTGTAGCGTGCAAAGATATCCGAGGCGATGTATCCAAGTGGGTGACCAACATGCAGACCCGCTCCAGAAGGGTAGGGAAACATGTCCAATACGTAGTATTTTGGTAAATCTGATTGATCTTTGGCGGCGAATGTTTTGTTTTCTGCCCAGAACTTTCTCCAATTGGCCTCTATTTCTCGAAAATTGTACTCCATGGTATCGTTTAAAAACTGAAGGTGCAAAGATAGGGATTTGCGGCGATAAGAGCGGGAAAGAAATTGATAGATTCGGTCGGACGGCAACGGAAAGTTCGTATTTTTAGCCTACGTGAATCAGAATTGGTACCATACTCAGGATCATTGGCTCGCCAGACTTTTTCTGGGAGCAATTTTCACCTTGTTGATCTTTCTTCCGAAAGTTTCGAGTGCTCAAACGAGCGAAACCCAGCTGATTAAATCGTACAAAGCAGAAACAGATCCAGCACGCAAGCTGATGCGACAAATGGCATTAGCGGAGTATTACGTCGAACACAATCTCTATCTGGCGGATTCATTGCAGGAAGTTATCTTGGAGAAAAGTCGCAGTTTTCCTGATTCAATACAGTTTAGCGCGTTGTTTTTTAGTGCACGAGTGGCACGTTTACAGGGAAACAATGAAGAGTATTCGCAAAAGATTTTGGCATGTCAGCCCTTTTTGACGAAGATCAATTCCGATGATGTGCGCTTTAAAGTATACCGTCACCTTGGCTATTACCATTCGAGTGTTTTAGAAACGGAAACTGCAGAGTTCTACCTTGAAATGGCATTAAAAATTGCCGAAAAGAACCGAAGTACGCCAAAACTGGCGGAAGTCAATTCGTATATCGCGTTGAACTTTATGCAGGAAAATGCCAAGGATTCGGCACTTTATTTTGCGGGAAAGGCGATTCAATATGCACGTCGAACGGGAAATAAAGCGATGTTGGCCGAGGCCTTCAATATTCAGGCGGAGATATACGATTTCTTTGGTCAAGTGGAACTCAGCGTAGCCAAAAACCTGATTAGTTTGCAATTGGTGGAAGAAGTGCAAAACACGTATTTGATGGCGAAATTTTCGCGAGAAATAGGTCGATCCCAAACCGCGATTCTAAACTTGAACGATGCCCAGAAATACTTCCAACAGTCGTTTCGCTATGCGGAGAGAATAAGGGATTATCGACAAATGGGACTTGCCCTCACCAATTTGGCACAGGTGTACCTCAAACGGAAACAGTATGACCTGGCAATGGAGAATGCTCAGCAATCGATTCGGTATTTGACACGATTGAATGACGTAAACGGCTTGGGAGAAACGCACAACATCATTGGATTGATTTTAATGGAGGAGAAGGATTATGATCTCGCTGTGAACAACTTCAACAAAGCACTGATCTACTACGAATCCACGAATAACAGAGAGAAAATTGCGGGTGTTTACCACAACGTGGGAACGGTTTTTCAGAAACAAAAGAAGTATTTGAACGCGCTCAATTACTTAAATAGATCCATTGAAATCCGAGAAAAGTTTGGGGCGAAGAACCAGATTTATCATACCTATCGTGTAATAGCGGAAGTGTATAAGGAAATCAATAACAGCGACAAGGCTCTGAAATACATGGAGATGTATCTCGATTATTTGGACAGTAATACAACCGTTCAGGCAGCCACCAAGATCGCGGAGCTAAGTGAATCGTATCGATCCGAACAACGAGAGCGACTGATTACTTCTCAAACGGACTCCATTGAACGGGCAAAGCAACGGCAATATGTTGCACAGAAAGAACTGGAAAACAGTGATCTACGTAACAACCTTCAGACCTACATTATCATTGCCTTTTTGATCATTGCGGTCTTGGCGGGAATCATCATTTTTTATCGCTGGAATCAAACGAAAATTAAGCAAGAGCGAAAAGAGGCGGAGATGTCGCAGACCCTTCTGAGGGCGCAAATGAATCCACACTTTGTTTTCAATGCCATGTCGGTGATTCAGAGTTATATCTACGAGAATGATATTGAAAATTCGACCAAGTTTTTGGTCAACTTCTCGCGTTTGATGCGACTCATTCTAGAGAATTCCCCCAAAGAGTTTATTCCGATACGCACGGAGGTGGAAATTCTGAGGAAATACTTGGAGACACAAAAGCTACGCTTCGAGGATCGTTTTCAGTTTTTTATCGAAACCGAAGATGATTTAACAGATGAGTTTGCGATTATTCCACCAATGATCACGCAACCCTTCATTGAAAACTCCATAGAACACGGGCAATTGCACACAATTGAAGGCGGCTTTATTCGAATTCGCTTTGCGAAGGAAAAAGGAATGCTTAATATTACAATTGAGGATAATGGAATAGGACGTGATTCTTCGAAGCGAAATAAGAAGAGCTCGGCGCACAAAAGTATGGCCATGGAAATCACCCGTGAACGAATTGACAACCTGAATTCGAAATACAGAACGGATGGTTTTATGCGCGTTGAAGATTACGACAAGGAAAAGAAAACCGGAACGCGTGTATTGATCGCATTGCCATATAATGTTGAAACTACACTTGTAAATTAAAACCAAAATGAAAAAAGTACTCATCATCGACGACGAAAACAGGACGCGTTCGTTAATTGCCAAAATGATCGATTCATTTGGATTTGACGTGGAGGCAATAGCCGAAGGAGAGAACGTACAGTCTGGAATTAAAGCCATTGAAAAGCACGATCCCGATATCGTCTTTTTAGATATTCAGATGCCTGATGGAACGGGTTTCGACGTAATTCGATCCATTGAAGACAAGAGTTTCGAAGTGATTTTTATTACGGCACATGAGGAGTTTGCGATCAAGGCGATTAAGTTCAGCGCACTCGATTATTTGCTTAAGCCTGTTGATGCGGTTGAGTTGAAGGCGGCGCTGGAGAAAGCATTGGTTACGGTAGATGGAAACTCGCGCGACGGACGTCAATACGAGGCCTTATCTTCGAACATGCAAACCAACGAAAAACGTCGATTGGTACTCAAAACACAGGAAAGTGTGCATGTGGTGGATTTAGAAGAAATCATCCGTTGCGAAGCAGATCGAAATTATACATCGTTCTTCCTTCGTGATAACAAGAAGATTTTGGTATCCAAAACATTGAAAGAATACGAAACACTGCTTGCTGCGCACAATTTCCTTCGCGTTCAGCAATCGCACCTAATCAACATCGATTACGTAGATCGTTATGACAAAAAGAACGGGGGTGCCGTGGTTATGAAAGATGGTTCTGAAGTTCCATTGTCACCTGCCAAAAGAGAGGTCTTTTTCAAGCGATTAGAAAATTTATAGCCATTTTCATTTTCCTAAATTCATTCAAAATCGGTGTTTGTTAACTCATTTTGTGTGAATGTTCATCTAGCCAATTCAGGACGGAATGTTCCCTTATATTTATAAACAGAAATAAGGAGAGATGTCAGGCGATTTTCTTCTAGATCGATTCTTTGAAATATAGATAATAGCATGCTGCTTGGAGAGGCAGTTTCATTTTCTAGTTTGATAAAGAGTATAACAGTTCTTAATAGCTATTATTTAAGCAGAGATGTGCGAAAGCAGAACTCGAAGAAAATGCCTGATTTTTTTATTTCTACTACTTAGTTAAGGTTTAATTCTTCTTCGGAAGATGTTGTTGTTGAAACTATTACTAATAAAATTAATTACTACTACCAAAAGAGTTGATCGTATGATCAGCTCTTTTTTTGTTTATAGCTGGTGACTAGTCAACATTTTCAATCTCATACAAAACGGGTCTACTTGGCGAAGCATCATTTTGAAAAGGTGCCATTTGAATTTCTAAGACGTACGCTCCATCTCCAATGGAATTGTCGACAAAAATCATCTCGGTTATGGTGCGTTTAAAGTTCGGTTGCTTCGGGACTTCCCAAAAAGCATGATGAAATTGTAACTCGCCATTGTCGTCTTCTCTATCTACGGATGGAAGATCGAGTAGGAGATGATCCACACCTGCCTCCAACAGCTTTTTAACACACGATACGTCGAAATAAGGTGGATTGGTATTCGAATAGTTTTTATGAAGCTTATTCCCGTCGTTCGGAAGTGTTCGTATAATCAATGCTTCGCCATCGAAATGAGTCAAGTCGATTTGCTCAGGACCAATGACGAAATCAACTTCTCCATTTTCACGTGTGATCCGTTTTGGAAGAATGGAAATCAGTTGTGCTTTGAAAAAGAAGTTTGTGAGTACGTTGTTCACCGAATGCACTTCTTTCGTGATATGACCGAGACATTCTGTATGCGTTCCATGTCCATGCGGATTGAAATAAATGTCCCGAAAGTTGACATCTCCTCCTTCTTTCACAGATCCTGTGTAGTGTTCCGTGCGAACAGGTTCCATTCTTGGAGGCTCAACATACCATGCTCGAGGGTTTTCGCTTGAAGCTGAAAGTGCAATCGAAATATCCAAAGGCTTCTTGGTGTCGATGTACTGTTTATCGTCAATATAGAATTTCATTGTATCGAATATAAGGGTTTAAGACATAGCATTTCAAGAGTATTCGATGAAAATTATCTCTGTATTTATTTACCATGGTAAATTAATTCATATATTTGTCGAAACTTAATTTGATAACAATGAAAAAAGCAGGATTATTTTTTATGGCAGTAGGTGCGTTGTCACTGACAGCTTGTTCGTCTTCAACTGAAGAAGAAACAAATGTAGAAGAAGTTGAAGCGGTAACGTATACGCTTGATAAAGAAAACACAACGCTTGGATGGGCAGCTTCAATGAGCCCAGAATACGGTCACGAGGGTACAGTTGAATTCGAATCAGGGTCGATCACAATGAAAGGTGACGAGTTGACAGATGGATCATTCGTTGTAGACATGACGACGATTAAAAGTACTGATTTACCTGAGGACAAAGCAGCTGTATTGAAAGGTCACTTGCAAGGAACAATGGTTGACGAAGATCACCCACAAGATATGTTCTTCAACACGCCAGAATACCCAACAGTTGAGGTGAAGCTTGGAGATTATAAAGACGGAAAGTTGAATATCACTTTGATGATTTTGGGAAGTGAAATTTCAGAAGTAGTTCCTGTTGAGATTTCTTCAGACGAAAATGGAGCGACGATTAAAGGAGAATTTGCTGTGAACTTTGCTTCATTGAACATGCCAGGATTGGCGCCTTCAGAGAACGGAGCAATTGGTCCAGATTTCAAATTCGATTTGAACGCGGCGTTAACGAAATAGAACCATCGGTTTTTGGTTAAATCCCGACATTCGTCTCGCGACGGATCGTCGGGATTTTTTGTTTCTTTGCAGTGTGATACAAGAACATATTGATACCATTATTTTTGATTTCGGCGGTGTGCTGATTAACATTGATTACCACCGTACAATTGATGCCTTCCAAGCACTCGGGCTGGAAGATTTTGAGGAACGCTATTCACAAGCTAACCAAAGTTCACTGTTCAATGATTTCGAAACGGGAAAGATCTCTACGCAGCGCTTCGTCAATGAATTATTGCCTTATTTACCCGCAGGAACTTCTCCTAATCAAGTTGTAAAGGCGTGGAACGCCATGATATTGGATGTGCCAACTGCTACGGTTGATCTGCTTCAGAAACTACAGGGGAAATACCGTCTTTTCCTTTTGAGCAACACGAACGAAATCCATATTCCAAAGGCATTGAATGAGTGGAATAAAATGACATCCGTAAATTTCTACGATTGTTTTGAGCATGTGTATTTATCGCATGAAGTAGGAATGCGAAAGCCCAATGCAGAAATTTTTCAGTTTGTCTGTGATGAACAATCGATTCGCCCAGAGAATGCATTATTCATTGATGATTCCGCACAACATTTAGTGGGAGCACAAAAGGTTGGACTGAACACGCATCACTTAACGAATCAAGCTTCGCTGTCAGCGCTCTTTTCTTGACACAGCTCTACGAGCATTCCAGCTGTTGACTTTGGGTGTAAAAACGCAATTCGCTTGTTATCGGCACCGTCTTTTGGCGTCTGGTGAATCAATTGGAATCCTTCCTTTGATAAACGTTCCAACTCGGCATCAATATCGTCAACTTCAAATGCAACATGGTGAAAGCCTCCGCGCGATTTGCTCAAAAACTTTGCGATAGCAGAATCTTCGTTGGTTGCTTCGAGTAATTCAATCTTCGATTCACCCACGCGAATAAAGGCAGTACGGACACCTTCGGATTCCACGATTTCTTCTTTATAGCAAGCAGATGAAAATAAGCTTTCGTAAATCGGGAGCGTTTCCTCGATGCTGTTTACAGCAATGCCTAGATGTTCGATTTTCTTTACCATATCAGTGCATAAAAAAGCCCCGACCAAAAGTCGAGGCTAATAAATTCGTTGTATTCTTAGTTTTTGATAAACTTCTCGTTTACGTTGTCAAAGTTGATGTAGTAAACACCGCGAAGTAGATTGGAACAATTTACTTTTGATCCAACACCTTTCTTTACAATGTTTCCGTATGCGTCGTAAATTTCATAACGCGTTTCAACAGGTGCTCCGTTCGCTGTAAACTTAATTTCGTTCTTTACTTTCGTTGGCGATTTCGATACAGCAGGAGTTGAAGATGTAAACTTCACTTCTTGCGAAGGACGTTTTGTTCCTGAGTGATCACTTTGCGTAACGCGTACAGTGTTTTCTCCAGAGTGTGGCGTCACTTTAAATTGGTAATTATTTACGCTTCCTGCACCTTTTCCGTCTACTTCACCAATGGTAACCCATTTGTTCCAACGGTATTGTTCCACTTCAAAAGGCAATTTTCCTTGCTCACCTGAAGTTGACCATGTCAAGTTTCCATCATTATCGATATCAATCGAGTTGATTTTGAAAGTTGAACGAGGAAGTAATACTTCTGGGTTGAGAACCTTTGGCTTACATCCGTCGTTGTGCTCAATTACAATAAATACAGGTTCACCAATTTCAATATTGAAAAGTGAAAAATCGATTTCAAAAGCACCGACGCTCGTTCCGCCAGGCATAATGTCACCGTTTACCGTAACCTTCGTTGCGCAATATCCAAAACCTTCATCGTCCATAGGATTCTGAACATAAAGATTTTTTCCTTGATACGTACCTTCAACCGATAACGCTGCAAGAGCAGATATCGATGTGAGGGAGGCAACTAAAAAAAGAATTAATCGTTTCATGTATTTAGAGTTCTTTACTTCATCGTTTTCCAGTAGAAGACTAGGTTTAGTTTGTAGTCAATGAGCAAATATAACATGTTTCTCGAATGGTAACAATAGAAAGCAAGAATAATTTATATCTTTTTCAGACGTTTAGGGGGTATTCTTAACAATTGGTTTAAAATATTACTTTTTTCGTCTTTACTTCATCTACCTGAATAGAGCAGAATTACAGATTTTTTGTTATTCTTGTAGATAACCTTAAAGTTGGTTTTCGATGAGAAGCATTTTCTTGGTACTACTATTAGCGCTCCTGGCTTCATCTTGCGAATCAGAAAACGTAAAAAAGTTTGAGTATAGCGGAGGAACATTTTCCCTTGCTATTGATAATGCTCCGGCTACCCACATCCCTCGAAATGTCACCGATTTCTACTCTTCAACAGTGTTGATGCAAATCAATGAATGTTTGGTGGGAATGGACCCGAAATCAACGAAGATAATTCCGAAGTTAGCAGAAAGCTGGACGGTGAGCGATAACGGGAAAGTGTACGAATTTACGCTTCGTGAAAATGTTTATTTCCATCCACATGAAGTTTTTTCGTCGAAAGAAGATCGTTTACTTACAACAGCGGATGTCATCAAGTCATTCGAAATGGGTTGTTTGAAGGACGACGAAGGAAAAACTCCAGCAACCTATGCTTATGTGTTAAAGTCACTCGTGAAGGGTGCCGACGAATTCCACGAAGGAAAAGCTGAGTCGATTAAAGGGATTACTGCAAACGGAAATAAGGTAAAGTTCGAATTGCTTCACGAAGATCATAACTTCCTCTATAAATTAGCGTATATCACCGCTTCGATTGTTTCCAAAAAGATGATTGAGGCGAATGCGGAAGGCGATGCTGTGGGCACGGGACCGTTTAAGTATGCTGAATATACCAAAGGAGAACAGCCTTCGATTGTTCTAACAAGAAACGAAGAGTACTATTTAAAAGATGAGGAAGGAAATGCACTTCCGTACCTAGATAGTTTGGTGTTCTTCATTCAGAGTAAGAAAATGGAGCAACTGGATATGTTCGAATTGGGGAAAACGGAATTAATTGTTGGCTTACCCACCAATCGCATTACGCGCATGCTCGAAGGACGAATCAAGGATTTCAATTCGAAACCGCCCAAACTCATCTTGGCAAACAATCCGTTATTGGAAACGAATTTCTATTTCTTCAACATGCAGGATCCACGCTTTAAAGATCCGCGCGTACGAAAAGCATTCAATTATGCGGTGAATAAAGAAGAGATCGGTCGCGAAATTCTTCGAAATCAATATTCAGAACTCGGATACTTTGGGATTACGCCACCTGTGTCTCGAACATTAAAAGGATACGATTTCGATAAAATCAAAGAGAAGGGATACGACTATAACCCTGAGCTAGCACGAAAATTATTGGCAGAAGCAGGTTACCCGAATGGTGAAGGTTTTGGATCAGTTTTACTTCGATACAATATTAACGACACACACTCGGCCGTAGCAGACGAATTTTCGAAACAGATCTATCAGGTTTTAGGGATCAATGTAAACATTGATGGTTCCACATTCCCACAATTGAATACTGATGGAGAAACCGCAAATGGTGATATTTTTAGAATGGGCTGGAGTGCCGATTATCCCAATCCAGAAAATTTCTTGATGAATTTCTATGGTAAGTTCGTACCTGAAGATTCAACCGAACGATCGGCCATCAATAAATCGAGGTATCAGAATCCCATTTTTGATGAATTTTATACCAAAGCGAGACAAGCATCAAAGGTCACAGACCAGTTGAAGTATTTCAATCAAGCGGAAATCGCTTTGATGGATAATCCACCGATTATTCCTCTTTGGTACACAGGAGATATTGAGATCACGTACTCGCGTGTGCGCAACTTCCATTTCAACGCGATCAATATTTTTGATTTTACTCGGGTGTACTTGAAAGAGTGGACGGAGGAAGAATACAAAGAACAAATGGCTCAGAAAAAGGGCTAAATCATACTACTTATGGCGAAAATTAGTACACTGCTAGCATTACTTTTTGTTATTTCATCATCAATGTGCTCAGCTCAAAAACCTACGCAAACAGTGCGTGGACAAGTTATTGATGCCGAAACGAGGTATCCGTTGTTCGGAGCTCGAATAGACATTTTTACGGAGGATACAACGCTTACTTTACGAACTCGATCGGATGAAGACGGCTTTTTTGTGATTGACGAGGTTCCCGTTGGAAAACACCAATTGAAAGTGGGAGTGATGTCTTACGAAGTAAGTACTATTACCATTGAAGTCAATTCGGGAAAAGAATTGGTAGTTGAGTTACCGATGCAACAAGCCTTTCAAGAAAAGGAAGAAGTTGTGGTGTCTGGCGCCAAAAAGGGTGAAACAATCAACGAAATGGCGCTTATTTCAGCGCAGCAATTTAGTGTAGCAGAAACGGATAGGTATCCTGGATCTCGTTCAGACCCCGCACGTATGGCTTCCAACTTTGCCGGAGTTGGTGGAGCAGATGATTCACGAAATGATATTGTGATCCGCGGAAACTCACCACTTGGTGTTGTGTGGAAGGTGGAGGGAATTGATATTCCGAATCCATCACACTTTGCCATTTCAGGAAGTACAGGCGGACCAGTTTCCATTTTGAATAATAAATTACTCGCAAACTCTGATTTCTTCATGAGTGCTTTCCCTGCGGAGTATGGAAACTCCACTTCAGGCGTGTTTGATTTGAAACTTAGGAATGGAAACAACAAGCAACACGAATTCACTGGACAGTTCGGTTTCTTAGGAACAGAAGTCTTGGCAGAAGGTCCACTCAACAAAAGTGGATCGGCGAGTTATTTGGCAATGGGGCGTTATTCTACCTTGGGCATGTTCAAGGCGATCGGAATTCAATTGGGTACAGACGCTGTGCCTTTATATGGTGACGGTGCTTTCAAATTGAATTGGCGTTTGAAAAAAGGTGGGGCGTTGTCCTTGTTTGCTATCGGAGGAGCGAGTACAATTGATATTGTGATCTCGGAACAGACAGGTGATACAGAAGAAGTGTATGGAGAAGGCGATCGCGATCAATATTTTGGAACATCCATGGTGGTTTCAGGATTAAGTTTGAAGAAGCCATTGAACGAAAACACATACATTGCGGCAACAGTTGCTTATTCGTTTGAAGAGCAGCATTCGAAGCACGATTACCTACTTCGCTCTTATGATACAACCACGAATACAATTGTGATTGACTCGATGTATCAACTCATGGGCTATCAATTCAAAACGGGGAAGGCGTCAGCTTTTTTCAGTGTGAATCATAAAATCGGAAGAAAACATTTGATTAAGGCGGGAATCAATGTAGATGCGTATTTCTACAACATGACTGATTCGGTGTTGAACATTCCGCATACGGCTTTTGTGAATCGTTGGGATTACATCGGAAATGCCTTTTTGATTCAACCTTTCGTTCAATGGAAATGGCGCCCCACGAAGAATATGGCATTTACGGCAGGATTACACTCTCAGTATTTTACACAAGGAAATGCAATCAGCTATGCTGAACCTCGAATTGGATGGCGATTGAACATGAAAGGAAACCAAGCCATTTTTGCTGGAGGAGGAATGCACAGTCAAACCCAGCCGATGTACACGTATTTCTATCATCAGTTTGATGGAGACGGAAACAAAGTCTACCAAAATGACGACATGGGATTCTCACGCAGTGTACATTCTGGATTGGGGTATGAGAAATCATTCAAGAAAGGATTAAACATCAAAACGGAGGCGTACTATCAATATTTGTATGATATACCAGTTACCGTGGCACCATCATCTGTTTCTATGATTAACATTGGAAGTGGTTTTGCCCGATTCTTCCCAGAAGATTTGATGAACACCGGAGATGGATACAACTACGGAGTCGAGTTAACCGTTCAAAAATACTTCGATAAATCGTTCTTCTTCTTGATTTCTGCAACAGCGTACGATTCGAAGTATCGAGGAAGCGATGGAGTATTGAGAAACACATCATACAACGGAAATTACATTGCGAACTTCCTCGGAGGAAAGGAATTTAAAGTTTCACCACGTCAAACGATTGGGATTGGAGGTAAGGTTACCGTTGCAGGAGGAAAACGTTACGGATATGTCGATGTAGCGCAAACCAGTATACTCAACGAGATTGTTTACAAGGATTCATTATTCAACGAGCGCCAGTTTAGAGATTACTTCCGCGCAGATTTGAAGATCAATTGGAAGTTGAATACGGAGAAAGTTACGCACGAAATTGGATTGGATTTGGTGAATATCCTCAACACAGAAAATCTTTTGAGTTTGGCCTATGCTCCGAATTTAGCTGATCCAACGCAAGAACCAGTAGCAGAACGCACGCAGCTCGGTTTCTTACCAATTTTCTATTACAAGATTGATTTTCGCGTGAGTAAGGGCAAGTGATAAGCGCGCGAACAAAATATGCGAATGGTATCGAATCATGCCCCATTTGAATTGGAAGCGATTGGCTTCAACGTGACTTGCGTCTTTTTTGATTAGATCCGTCTATGTAAAAAGTCAGAAAGACACTTGAAAAATTTAAAGTGTATCGCTGAGGTGTTTGAGATGGATATTGGGGAGTTGTTGGTTGCTCTAAAAGTTAGTTTTATAATCCCAGTTCTTGCTTCAATTGTTGAAGGTCAGCTAAAAGATCTTCTCTCATTCTTTGCGTATAGATTCTGTATATTTTTCCTAGATTTTGAAAATCAATTAATCGCTGAAAATCTTTTAATCGATCAGTCCAAGTAACTCCATCCGTAACAAGAATAAAATACGTGTCATCGCGCTTTTCCTCAATAATTTTACTCGCGTCACCGATCACATCACTTTGCTTACTTCCCGTTGCTCCATATGCTTTTACTTCAATCACAATACTTGGGTGCTTAGTGGAAGGAATACAGAAATCAGCTTTTGCAGTACTTAAACCTGTTGCTCCAACAAAACTTTTTCGAACCTCATATTTTTCGAATACGTTACTAACCAATTGCTCAACAAAATCTTCAAGGTTTTTACCGCGAGTTTGTCCCTTAATGGCACTTCCTCTTCCCATCATTAATCTTTCTTGAACAATATCTTTCCAAGTATAAGTTCTAGACTTTAAGTTATTCATGGCATCGAGTAGTCCTGATTCAGCTAGTTTTTTAGCATATCCCTCAGGATCAGATTTGAAACCGTTTTTTCCACTTCCCTTCGCGTTGTTATAGAACAATGCCTTTAGTGTTTTTCCAAACTCATCTTTTGATTGGACTAATACTAATCTGAACAACAATAATCCCTCATCAAAATTCCTTTCAAGAAGTTGTTGAATGTGCGACTCTGTAAATACACCCTCCTCACTAAATGACATTAAATAATTTACAAATGAAATCGCTACATTATCCTTCCAATCCGTTTGCACTTCGCTTAGAAGCTCAATCAATTCCTCTTTCGTTTGTGTATGTCTTTATATTAATCCTGACCGATAATTAAATACTCATTTGCCTTTGCATTTTTTACAGCAGAATGATTTCCAAAACTGTACCGATGTGCCTTAGTTCTAATCTCAATATTTGATTTATGATTCTTCATAAGTGAGATCAACGTATCCAAATCAGGATAAGAATTAGACGAGTAGGAGAGTACAATGATACTATCAGAAAATTTTTCAAACATCTTATCAAAGGCTTCAATGGCCGTTCTTTTGTATGAGAACGCTGTATACTTCTTCTTGATTTTTTTGACTTTTGTGTCTTGCATGATTTCCTCACCTTCCCAGTACTTTGAAAGACCTTCCAAAAAATGATATCTTTTCACGTAGCAATTATCATTAGATTTTGGAACATACGGTGGATCCAAATACACTAAATCAGGCTTATATAGTTTATGGTTAAAATCGAAAATATCCATATTGAAGGACAGATTTCGATTGCCATTATCAAAAATTACTTCATTGTACAGCTGAACTTGTTCTATAAAATGTTCTCTAATTGAAATTTTCAAATCTCTTCGTCCATCGTTGTAGCGATCGAGATTACCTGAAATTGTAAAAACCCCTCTGGGTTGTTTCTTTAGGCATGATCTGAAAAGCGCTGTATATGCAACGGCTCTTTTATAGGGTGATTTCAATTCACGAATATTGTAGCTCAATTGATCAAGAAAAACGAGATCCTCTTTTTCGTAGAAAACATCGCTAAATGTTTTTACTATGAAATCGTCACTACAGTCATTTTCTTTTAACAAGAAGGAAAGATCTTTTTTCGATAATCTCACATTGTTATTCTCAATTACAGCCTTTGTAATAGTAGAAGAAAAGTGTAAAAAATCATTTGAATAGACAGTTTTATCCATTGATTTGAGTAAGTGTGATACAACTCCAGACCCAGAGAAGGCATCTAAAGCGGAATCAAACTCTAAAGACTCTAAGGTCTCTCTTATCCATGGAACCAATTTGTATTTACTTCCCATATGTCTCATCAATGGGTAATTGTCAATACGATGATCGACAATTTGTTCATGAACCATTTTTGATATGGGCAATACTTTCATGCTGTTGATTTTATTTTAAGTAAAGTTAGAAAAAACGTTCTTTCCCAATACAAGCATACTCGATTAGATCGTAGTGTATTTACGTTCATAACTTTTACATCATCATTATTCCAAATTTAACTTTTTCATCCATTCCGTTTCATAGCGTGAAACAGAAACGGGCCGCCTCATTTTGAGACAGCCCGTTCTTTGATTTAAATGGTCGTTAAGACCTATTTCATCCCGAAAGAATTATTGTTTTACAACTCTTTCAGTTGTACTGATTGAATCAGATGTCAATTTGAATAAGTAAACACCGTTTTCGAACAATGTCATATCTACTGAATCACCTGACTTGATTGTCAATTGATCAACCAATTTTCCATTGATATCCAAAATCATTAATTCCGCTTGAGCATCTTCAAACGTAATGTTTACGAAATTGCTTGTTGGGTTTGGAACAATTGAAACTGCATTGAAATCAGTTGCATCCAATCCTACGTTATCAATAAGGAAACAGCTCGATGTGTCAACACACGAGTTTTCATCAACGCGTAATGCATAGTTTCCGTTTGATGTGGGCGAGAATGATTGTCCCGTTTCACCTGGAACTGCTGCGAAACCTCCGTCACAATCTAACCAGCTCAACGTAATACCTGTTCCCAACGTGATGTCGGCTGTAAGTGTTGCTCCAGAAACCGTCACACCTGTGTTTGGTAATGGCGCAACTGTTAAGTCAAGTGTTACGATAGAATCACATCCTGCAGTGTTCGTGAGTGTGAATGTTGCAGTGTTGTTATCCACTGAGTATGTATTCCCATCAATCCATGTGAAAGGTCCACATGATGTTTGAACGTCCGTACCAGCTGTAGGTGTCAAGATCGTTAAATCAAGTGTCACGATTGAGTCACACCCCGCAGCATTTACCAATGTATCGGTTGCTGTGTTGTTCGATGAAGTGTACGTGTTTCCGTCAATCCATGTGTAAGACTCACACGCTGTTTGCGTATCTGTACCGAAACTTGTAACACATAAGCTTGTTACTTCAAAGTTATCGATGAAGATGCTGTTGTCAACCGTTAATTCATCTGTAGAGGTTGCGTAAAAACCGAACTTCACAATTCCAGAGTAAGCTGAAAGATCGATTACTGCATGATCCCCTGTGTTAGAAGGCTCAGAACCTGCTGTGTAAAATTGAAGGATGTTTGCGTTCGACCAAGTAGCTCCATTATCTGTAGAAATAACAACGGCCAATGAGTCGTCAGCGTCCAAAGTTGTTGCTACCGTTCCGGAGTAGGTAGTCAATGCTACGTCGTATTCCAATTGGAAAGGACCTCCTGCAAGATCGATAGAAGGCGAAATTAACCACTCTTCTTGTCCTTGAGTCCAAATGTTCATTCTTGCTGCTCCTGTGTAACCGTTATTCGCGAATCCATCAGAAGTCCAAGATGAAGATCCTGTTGTAAGTACAGTTGATGACGTCAAGAATCCTTTTGCTTCTTCCCAACACTCAGGAACGTATGCAGAGAAATCTTGAAGGTAATCTGGGATGTATGTTCCACATGGTGTTGTGAATGATACAGGCCCGATCCATCCAGTAGTGTCACCTGGTGTACAGATCTCACGTACATATACATCATAAGCTGCGTTGGCTGTTAATGGAGTTGCGTTGTACGAAGGCGTAACGGTAACTGTTCCTCCCATTGCTGGCATTCCAGCGTCTACGACAGAAACTTCCCATCCTTGTTGAACGGCACTTCCTGGTGTCCATGAGATGTCCGCAGATGTCGCTTGGATGTTGGATACCGTGATAGCTGAAGGATCAACACATGTTGGTGGCACGCGAATTTCGAAGCTAGATACTTTGAAGTAATAATCTTCAGCATCGTTAGATGTACCTTCTGTTGCACGAATTCCGAAAATGTTCGAAGTTCCTGTGAAGGCACTCAAATCAATGCTGTACGTTGTGTTTGTTAAAATTGGAGGGTTCGATGCATTGAATGAGTAAATCTCAGTCCAAGTTAAACCGTAGTCTGTTGAAATAGCAACTTGAACGCTATCATCAGACCCCATTCCAGAAAACGCAGACGTGTTAGAAAAATCATTTGCACTCGCATCAATTGCTAATTGCCATCCCCCTGCTGATAAATCAAACTCGGGGCTCACAAGCCAGTCTGATTTCCCAGTTGAGTATAGATTAATGCGTGCGAGAGAACCACTTTGAGACCAAGAACCTGATCCAAGTCCAGTAGGTCCAGTTGCAAGCGCTCCGTTCGTTGCTTCATCCCAACAAGTTGGCATGAATGTACTGAAATCTGTAAGATATGCTGGAGTGATGGCAGCACATGGAGTTGAAAAAGTAAAAGGTCCTACCCATGAACTTGAGTCTGCACCACAGTCCGCTTGAACATACACTTCGTAAGTTGTGTTGTCCATCAAAGGATTCAATGTAACTGGGTTACTCGTCGTACCAGAGATAGTTGGAGTTCCAGTTGGTGTAAATCCAGCAGTACCATACTCTACATTCCATGTAGTTGCTGATCCGTTTTCTGTCCAAC
>JABXHO010000060.1 GCA_013373595.1 Flavobacteriales bacterium
AGCAAAACAAGGTGTTTTTTCACCACAAAGAGCGCCAAGTCACAAAAATATAGTGCTTATCACAACAGATTCCCAAATAACTCCTTTGTGTATCAGCCGCAGGATGATCCGTGTCCTTGTGGTTTATTCATCTGAACTCAACTGAACTTTGCCTCTTTGTTCAGAACTCTGCTTCAGCTTCAATCGTCATCAGCTCCTTGCTCTCCGGATGTCGAAACGTGATGGAAGCAGCATGCAAGTGCAATCGATTTGCCTTCGTTCCGTACAAGTCATCACCAACAATCGGTGTATTCAACCCGTCGGAATGAGCAGCATGAACACGCAACTGATGCGTTCTCCCCGTGATCGGGTGAAATTGAATACGCGTTTTACCATTCGCTCGCGAAAGTACTTTGTACTCCGTTTTGGCAGGTTTTCCATGCTCATAACAGACCAATTGTCGTGGACGATCATCAATATCGGTGCGCAGCGGAAGATCAATAATTCCGTTGTCTTTTTCAATTACCCCATCCAATAACGCAACGTACGTCTTCTCAATATGTCGATGAATAAACTGATACTGAATATACTTGTGCGCTTCTTTCGTTTTGGCCAACAATAGAATGCCCGACGTTGACATGTCCAAACGGTGAATAATCAACGGTCCAGTAGCATTCGGGTACAATTCTTGAATCCGCGAGTAAACAGAATCCGTGATCGTCTTCCCTGGAACTGATAAGAAATTCGCGGGCTTGTTCACCACAACAAGGTATTCGTCTTCAAAAATAATGGGAAGCGATTTTCCATCAGCAGGATTTACCAGCATCGGATTTGGGTCAACTTCCAGTCCTTTGAGCATATGTCCCAAGATAGGTTCACATTTACCACGACAAGAAGGGTAGAAGTGACCGTGTTTTCGGATTTCAGACTTCGGGGAAATGCCCCACCAAAACTCCGCCATGGCAATGGGATGCAAGTTGTGTTGATACGCGTAGTGCAACAATTTTGGAGCGGCACATTCACCTGCGCCAGAGGGTGGCGGTTTATCAATGGCGTGAAAAATATCCCACAAACTCTTCTCCTCGTTGTCGGCATTCAAAAAGTGATACTCGTCGAATAACTGCTTTTGAAGTTGGTTGGATTTCTGCTTTCGTGCGCGTTTTAACGCATTGATCTCCAACGCAAATTCATCCACAATTTTGGATTGTTGTTCAATGGTTTTGTTCCACTGATCGGTCAACTCCGCCAACTCATACTTATCCTTCATACTATGACGAAGAATCTTCTTTTCGACTTCAGGAGGAAGTTGTCCATTGTTTTCCTCCAATGCGCGAAGTTTCAATTCCTTCCGTTTTTTTCGGTTTTCGACGCGTTCAAGTCTTCTTGCTTCAATTTCTTCCGCTGCCGTTTCCTTCAATGTTTCCAACAACGCTTTCGCTTCAATAAACGCATCACTATTCTCCAATTCCCGTGTTCGGTTGTTCATCACCGTTAGCTCTGTTGCTCCCTGGTTGAAGAAACCATCTTCAGCAAGCATGTCGTATACGGGCGGAACAAATCCTTCGTAGTGATTTCCGTTTCCTACTTTCCCTGAAAAACCAGAAAGAAATCCCAGTTGACCGTCTTCGTCTTTCACAACCAAAACGCCAAACATCTTTCCAATGGGATGCGAATGATCCTCTGGATCGAGCCCGAAATTGTGCTTCCAATCCGCTGAATGCTGAATGAAATCTTGTAATTGCTCCGCAGCTCGAATGGCTATCGGGTGTGGCTCGTAGTAAAATGGGAAGGTGAACTTCTCAGGTAAGGAAATGTCGGAAATATCCGATTGAAAAGGAGTAAAACATGTCGCCTGAGTGTTCATGGCGCGAAGGTACTACGATTTCCATCCAATTCCAATCACAGGGAAGGTTATGGATTCACGCGTGCATAATTATACCAAACTTCACCTAGTTTATTGTCAACGGCAATCTTAATCAGTTTCAGTTGCGCTTCAATCAATTCCTGATCACGTTGATTGACCAAAAACATCGATCCTTCACCAATTTGGAATAAGGTAATTTCAGACTGAAGCAGACTCGAATAATTGAGAATGCTTTTCGCGTAGATTTCGTACTGATTAACCGTACTCGACCATACATTGAACGAAGTTTGAATCTTGTAGTTCAATTCGGCAGATTTTAGTTCAAGCTGACTTTCCAGTTGCTCAAGTTTTAGCTTCGCTAGTTTCGTTTTGGCGCGCTCTTTTCGCGTGAAAATCGGGTAGGAAACCGTTGCTCCCCATTTGTAGTTGCTCACTGAATAATCTGCGAAAGGAGTTTGATTGCCGTTCGTGCTAAGTGCATTGTATTTCAGCTGAACACTCGGTTTGAGTTGTTCGCGCTTCAGACGGTAATCAATCTTCGAAACTTCGATTTTATTCTGTGATATGATAAAATCGGGATGATAAAGAGCTAGGCTATCAATCATCTCGGCTGAAACCAACGGAGGAATTGAGGTTTCGAACTCTTCGTAACTCATTGGGCGAAGTCCTTCAGAGATTTCCAGAGGAATAAGTCCATCTTGCCACAAAAATACTTCCAGCAACGCACGCTTATTTGTTAACTCGAGTTGTGCAATTTCGAGGTTCAATTGCCGCTCCTGGAGGAAAATCAAGGCTTTTAAGGTGTCAACACTGGGTTTGTCACCGAACTTGCTTAATCCTCGAACATTTTCAAATCGTGCGGTAGCATTTTCAACGGCTTCTTGATAAATGGTAAACGTATTGTACGCCTTAAACCAGTCGTAGTAGGCCACAGATGCGTCAAATACAAGCTGGTTCATCATGAGCTTTTGCTCCATTTCTGTGCTATTGGCGTAAATCTTTGCTTGTTTTAAATCCGCTCGACGTTGATCAATGAAGAGTCCGTTTCCGAGTTCAATAGCGAGTCCAGCACTCCACAGCCCCGTATTGGAAGTGTATGCTTCGGGATTTAGTCGAACACCTGAATTTTCGTCGTAGCCCGCTTGAACGGTAATTCCAAACCAAGTCGGGACTTTTAATCCAGCATGCAAATGACTGTAATATTGTTTCCCGTCAAAGTACTTTTGATTAAGATTTCCGTTCAGCTTAGGATCGAATCCACCTTTTCCTTCTTGGATGAGGTATTGGGCCTCATTTCCTTTCAATTCAGAAACATACGCCATGGGATGATGCTCCTTCACAATAGAAATGTATTCTTCAAAAGTGAAAACAGATGATGCTACGCTCTGCGCAAAGTTTACATGTGCAGCGAAGAGAAATAACCCGATAAGGAATATGTGCTTGATGCCCGATTTCATTATTTCTTTTCGTCTTTTTTCGGTTGATTATTCGTTGCTTTTCCCGTGTAATAATTCGGTGGGAAGCCATTAATTTTTCGCCATAGCTCGTACCAAATTGGTACATCATTCAGTAGGATCATGCTTGAGGTTCCTCCACCAAAGCGCAAAGCTTCTGGCCATGGATGATCATTTGGATCTTGTTGCACCAATACACGGTATTTTCCATTTGCACTGATGAATTGATCAATTCCGTAAATAATTCCACCGTAGGTTCCATGACTCACATTCGGCCATCCTGAGAAAACAATTGCTGGCCAACCATCAAATTGAAGACGAACGTGTTCTCCAATGTTTACCAAAGGTAAATCAATCGGGTCGATGTAAATTTCAACAGCGAGTTCATACGACTTCGGCATCAAGGTGAGAATTTCTTCTCCTTCTTTAATTGTTTCACCAATTCCGCTTGAGCTGGTTTTGGTGATGTAACCATCGGTTGGCGCCAAAATGAAGTAGAGTCCTTGTCGGTACACATAATTGCTGTACTGATTTTCCATTTTGCTGACATTCGTTTCGGTGTCCAAGCGAGTGGAAAGCGTGCTCAAGCGATCAGATCGAACTTTGTTCGCTTCCGATTGGTAGTAGGCGTCTGTATTTGAAATTTCAAGTTGAAGCGCAATTAATTCGGATTGACTGTTCAACAGTTTGTTTTTCGCTGCCGTTTCATAGGAAGCAGCCTCTTGCACTTTGATTTTCCGGCTTTCAAGATCCGTCAACGATTTCAATCCAGCCTGGTACAAGCTATCCATACGTTTATAACGATCTTTTGCAGTTTCATACTGAACTTGTGCCGCTTCGTAGGCAATTTCGTTATTCTTTACATAGAGTTCTGCCTGTTGAAGTTTTACTTTCAATTGAGAAATTTTCAAATCTCGTTGATTACGCAAAATGTCAAGCCGCTCGTCTTGTGTTTTAATTTTGTCGTTGTAGGCTTCAATCGATTCTTTTTTAAATTTCAACTGATCTTCAGTACGTTCAAGTAATCGATCATCGAAATAATCAGGTTTCACTTCCGATATTTGAAGAATCGTATCTCCTTCATGAACGAAATCACCTTCTTGTACATACCACTTCTTGATTTGTCCAGCGATCACTGAATTTAAACTTTGTGGCTTTTGATTTGGTTTCAGCGTAGTTACCGAACCGTAGGAGCGAATGTTCTGCGTCCATGGCAACAGGAGCAGGGCGAAGGTGATAAAAAACGACCACTTTAAAATTCGTTTAAGAACGGGGCCAGCGCCTTTTTGTTCAACCATAACAAGTGAACTATACTTCTTTGATCGAACTTTCTCTGAAATACTGTGTTTTGAAATGTTCAGCATGATTATGAGTTTACTTCGATTAATTGTGCATTTTCTACCATTACCGTTCTATTCATCAATGGTTTTAGGTCTTCATCACTCGATGAAATCACGAGTGTCCAATCATTGGAAGGATCGCTGAGGAATTTGAAAATATCCAATCGTTCTGATTCCTTCAATGTATTGAAGTTGTCTTTTATAAGAACAAACTTCGGGTTTCCAACAAGCGCTCTAGCCAAGATCAGTTTATCAATATTTCCTCTTGAAATAGCCTTTCCTTGTGCAATAATTGGTGTGTTAAATCCTTTAGGAAGTGACTTGATGAAATCCGTTAGCTTCAGTTTTTCCATGATCCACTGAACATTCGAAAAGTCAATTCCTTCACGTCCCATCGTGATGTTTTCCATGATGGTACCTTCAAATAAGGTATCGTTCGAAAAGCTATTTCCGATCAAAGAACGAATGCATGTAGGATTTAAATTGTCCAGCGGAATATCATTAAAGGCAATGGTTCCTTTTTGAAGTCGATACAGTCCGCTTAACAAATAAAGGAAGGTTGTTTTTCCTGAACTGCCATCTCCAAGGAGCAGTAATTTGTCTCCATCTTCAATGATGAGTGATGCATTTTTAAATACGAACTTGTCTTGCTCAGGATAGTGGAAGTCAATGTTTGATACTTCAACTTTCAATCCTCTGTTGTGAACAGCATGTTGAATGTCCATTCCAGATTCACGGTCGAGTTCCATGTCCGTTACTTGTCCAATTTTCTCAAGTGAAGTGATCACATCGTACATCGTTTCCAAACTCAAGATGAGCTTTTCTACCGATCCGATGATCAAAAGAATGATGATTTCCGCAGCTACGAATTGTCCAATGTTCATCTGTTGCTCCATTACCAGAATACTTCCAACGATAAGGAGTCCAGCCGCTACGATCACTTTAAACAGAACCATCAAGATGTATTGTTGCTTGAGAACCTTAAAGTGACTATCTCGTGCGCCAATGTACATGTTCACTTCATCGTCGGTTTTTTCCATAGGAAGATCCGATTTTCCCGCCAGTTTGAAGCTAATGCTTGCGCGTGCAATTTCTTCCAACCACGAGGCTACGTAGTATTTACTTTTCGATTCTTTCAAGCTTGTTTCGAGTCCCTTTCGTGAGGTCAGTTTGAAAATGGAGTAGACGAGCGCAACAAGCACCAAGCTAAACACAATAAAGAACGGGTGATACATCGAGAGGAGTAACAACCCAAATATTGTCTGAATAGAAGCAGTAGAGAAATCAATAAGAATTTTAGAAAGCCCTTTTTGAACAGAAACGATATCAAAAAAGCGGTTCATGAGCTCGGGAGCATACTTTTTGTATAACTCCTCCATTCGGATCTTTGGAATACGGTAAGCGAATTCGAATGCTGCCCGGGCAAAAATCTTTTGTTGTAAGTGCTCTGATATTTGCAGTTGAGCAATTTGAAGGATTCCCGTAACAATGACACCACCAATCACGCAGGCTACGAGGATAACCCACGACGTGCTCATTTGACCTCCTTGGATCAGGTTGATAATAGCCTGAATTCCAATTGGGAGTGACAGTTGAACCAATCCGTAGAAGATCGCGTAAACGTACACATTACGGATTTCCTTCTTGTCTGGTTTGATAAGAAGCCAGAAACGATGTAAAGGTGATACGACTTTTTGAGCCATTTGATAATATAAAATGAGTTGAAATGTAAATTAATGATTCTGCTGAGAATCGAAGCGCTTACGCTAATGGAAAGATGAAAATTCTTTCGGGAGGAGGAGAATGCAACTCAGACCGCGCTTGCGCATGCAAACGTGGTTTTTGTTCAATTGGCACAAATGAAGCCGTCGGTAGGTACAGTTCAGCAGGAAAAAATGTAGCGGAATTGATTAAATCAACTTCGTCTATTTCTTCTTCAGAGTCATCGTCCAAATCAAGATCCACAATTTCCATTTCTTGTTCTTCAGAAAGAGTGAAAGTTGAAATCATCTGATAAGAAAACAGGACAATTGCCAAAGCCGCAACAATACGGAGCAGAGGAAGTTGACCAGATGTGGATGACTCAATCATATATCTTTTCGTGCTATTCGAAATGCAAATATAATAGTGTTACTATTAACTATGCAGGTTAGACCTATACTTTTTTGTTAAAATTGTTTAATTGGCCGTATGCATAGTTAAACAATAATTTAAACACTCGTATCATGTCAACTAAAAAAAGTCGTTGAAACAAGTTCCGTAGTGCCTGTAAATCCTCAAAAGTATCTGATATGTTGATTATTGTGTAAACCTAGGGTGGAGTTTTTAACCTTTTGAGATTCGGGAAATACTACTTTTTTTTCATATCCGAAAAGTATTCCAAAACGACTATGATGGGGAAGCAAATTTCGTTATATTTGTTTCAGAGCCTAATCACTCAGATCGCAGAAAATTTTCTAATATATTTCTTGTGTCGAGTTGATGGGAAGTTAAGTGGTTTAAGAACCAAACAGAACTTTACGAAGCTAACCACTTCAAACGGGTATTTTAATGTAATAGAAGAACCAGTGTGATTCGTTCAATCTTGAATGATAATGCTGTAACTCGGCTGTACTTTCTATGAAACGAGGAAGGTGCATGTTAGGAAGAACGGACGTTTTTTAAAGGTCGTTGTGACTTATTTACTCCCGTAGATAGTGTAACACTTCAGTATGTTTTGTTAGGGCTTCTCCACAGTTACGTAAACCTAACGCACGTGATTTTTGAAACACTGAGCATACTGTCCAAAGAGGTCTCGGCATACTTCGAGAACGATGTTATCGTGATCGAAAATATTACATCCGTAGATCAATCCTCTGAAGGTGCGGAGAACCCTGTAGAGAATAAGGTCGTAATGACTTTACTCAATATAGAGGAAGAAAAAACACTCAAGAATTTTCCCAATACAACAGCCAAAAATGGTCGCGTTCAATATAAGAACCCAGTTGTAAATGTCAATTTGTTTGTGCTGTTCTGTGCGAACCGAAGTACGTATGCGCAGTCGCTGGCAGATATCTCGAAAGTGATTGAGTTTTTCCAAGGTAAACGCGTGTTCACTCAGGCAAATACAATCTTCGAGCGGAAGGCGCCACTCTTGAATGTTGGAAATTTTCACTTTACCGCTGAACTCTACACTCCTTCTTTCGAAGAGCTCAATTTCATATGGGGAACCCTGGGAGGGCGACAATTACCTTCGGTACTGTATAAACTGAGCATCATTGAAATCGAAAGAGGAAATGTGATCGGTGAGGCAGGAGTAATCAAAGAATCAATTGGTCAATCAAACAGTTTCTAAATGGGATTCAATAAACGATACCGCAGCCTGTTCAATATTGAAATTTTACATCACTATTTTTTAGATGAAGGAACAGAGGTGTACGGAGATGATCTGAGTGAATCTAAAATGGAGAAAAACCTGAGCTTGTACAAGCTTTCCGATTTTATGGATATCCGTCCCTCGAAAAAGACAGTGCAACTACTGCGCAATACACGATCCAGATTTACACAAACAAGAGTTGGCTTTCAAGTGGCAACAGCGGAAGATGAAGACGATAAGCCCTTCATTCCATTTTCGAATGACCTCCAGCTTGATTTTATCGCGACAATAAAAGATCCATTCTTCGAGAATTATACGAATATTACGATTGATCGCACTGCACCACTTTTCTTATCCAATCAGACGCCCTCCGATTCAATTGAAGAAACGGCTGTTCCTGTGCGCTTTTGCCTATTATCTGATTTTGAGACAAATCTTACGAACGGTGAAACACCGACTTTGCCCATGGTTGAGAAGCGCATCGATTTGGATGAAATTGGTTCCCGCGAATTACTAGGAATTTTCGCGATCATCCGTATTCATCTTAACGGAGAGGGCAGTGAAATTGACCTGTCAGATGGAGCAGGAGCATTCAATGGTACCTTACCAGAGGTCAATTGGATTTTCGAAAATAGAGCTACGACATGGAAGTACCATCGATCGAGTGATTCTGTTCAAGTGCACGCTTCTTCGGAAGAATTACCACTTACAAAATATGGTTACATCACTGTGAAAGATGTCGACGAAAAGCAATATCCAAACCCATCGGTAAATATGATCTATAACGGAGAGGACGAGGTCTATAAAGACAAAGGTGGTACGCCTGTACCAGAGGAAAAGACAAAAAAATATTCGAGAATATTCATTTAACAAATAATCAATCAAGTACAAATCAACAATTAAATTATGGCAAATTACAAAACACCGGGTGTTTACGTCGAGGAGATTTCCAAGTTTCCCCCTTCGGTAGCACAGGTAGAGACAGCAATTCCTGCTTTTATCGGATATACGGAGAAAGCGGAGAAACTAAACGGAGATTCGCTTCATTTGAAGCCAACAAGAATCACATCCCTCTTAGAGTACGAGACATTCTTTGGCTCCGCACAGCCTGAGACAATCAATGTAACGGTAGATGATACGGTAGATGATACAGACACTATCACGAATCGTACCTTGAAAGTACATCAACCCATATCGAAATCGCCATTCTTGATGTACTATTCGATGCAATTGTATTTTGCAAATGGTGGAGGTCCTTGTTACATTACATCAGTTGGACAATATGGAGAGAATGCATCACCGAAAAAGACGCTGGTATTATCTACTGAGTTAACAGCAGGATTGACCGAAATAAACAAGGAGGATGAGCCAACATTATTGGTTTTTCCAGATGCTACAAGTATTTCTGGAACTACTGATTTCTATGATCTCTATGAGCAAGCACTCATGCAATGTAATAAGCTGCAAGATCGATTCACAATTATTGATACGAAACATTGTGATGAAACTGCAGATCCGAAACCAGTTCAGGAATTAAGAGATGAAATTTCACTTGGGAAGGACTACCTGAAGTATGGAGCAGCTTATTATCCATTCCTACAGACCGTTCTTAACTATCGCTATGATGAGTCGAGTGTGGTTATTGAGCATATTCGCTCTACCCCCAATGCAGTACCTACGGCACTCAAAAACCTTGAAGGTATTGCAGGGGATATCGTTCACTTACCTGAAAATATATCTGTGAACCTACCTGATCAGTTGGATGCAATTCGAACAATTACCGTATCAGGTGATGATATTGGTGGAGCACTGGGAAATCTAATCAAATTTATGGTTGATAAGTTTGATATGTATGGATCTCCTAAAGATATGGACGAAACCAATAGTGAATTGTTGCTCCCCGAACTTGAGGATGCGCTGGAATCATTGGAAACGCTGATTGCTATCAAAAATCAAATTGTAGATGATGCAACGTCAGTTGTAAATTCGATTACCGAAAATATTTCTCAGGTAAATGCTGTTGATAACGCATTAGGTGCAATCACGAATCGTTTTGATAATGGTACAAATGGAATTGAAACAGTCTATGACAATTTAGTAAAGCTTCATACAAAGTTGACCAAGGATGATAAACCTTCGAAGTATGTGACTACAATATCATCTGGTGCTTCGAACATCATTGATGAACTAAAAAAATTAGTTGAAGTTTCAATAACAGGAGTATCTCCAAATGTAGTTTATGCATATACTACAGATGTATTTGGTGGTGCCCCATCGTTGGCAGATGATTTAGCAACCTTGATAGCAGCGGTAAATGCAGCTGATTTGGATGGTACCGACAAAGATAATGGGTATATGAATGGTCGAACTTTGGACCAGATTGTAGGAAAGGACAATACGATCTACAATCAGATTAAAGTGGAAATCGACGCTCTTCCTTTAACCTTACCTCCATCAGCAGCAATGGCAGGAATTTATGCTAGAGTAGATGCTACCCGTGGTGTTTGGAAAGCGCCAGCAAATGTTGGATTGACTTATGTTATCAAGCCAGTTGTTCAAATCTCTCAAGATGACCAAGGAGATATGAATGTCGATACTGTTGGGGGAAAATCAATCAATGCGATTCGCACATTTACTGGAAAAGGAACACTCGTTTGGGGCGCTCGAACACTTTCTGGTAACGACAACGAATGGCGTTACATTAACGTTCGTCGTTTCTTCAACATGGTGGAAGAATCAGTTGGAAAAGCAACAGAGCAATTTGTGTTTGAAGGAAACGATGCAAGTACTTGGGTACGTGTTCGTGCAATGATTGAAAACTTCTTGAATTTACAATGGAAAGCAGGTGCTTTGGCTGGAGCTAAGGCTGAACAAGCTTACTACGTGCGAGTTGGATTGGGACAAACAATGACGGCTCAAGATATCCTGGAAGGAAGAATGATTATTGAAATTGGAATGGCTGCGGTACGTCCAGCAGAGTTCATTATCCTTCGTTTCTCTCACAAAATGCAGGAAGCGTAATCAACTATTTAACTAATTAAAAAAGAAAAAAATGAGCAATTCAGTATATCCATTGGTAACCTTCCGATTTGAAGTACAGTGGGGAGGAACCAAAATCGGCTTCACAGAAGTCTCGGGATTGGACGTAGAAACAGAAGTAATCGAATACCGTCATGGCGCTAGTCCAGTCCATAGTAAAATCAAAATGCCAGGAATGCAGAAGTATTCTAACATCACTCTGAAACGAGGAGTTTTTGCAAGTGATAATGAGTACTACGATTGGTGGAACACGGTTCAGTTAAATACGATTGAACGTCGCGATATCACCATCAAACTGTTGAACGAAGATGGCGACCCTGTAATCACGTACAACGTGGCAAATGCTTGGCCAACAAAAGTGCAGTCGGCTAGTTTGAAAGCTGATTCAAGTGAAGCAGCAATTGAGTCGATGGAAATCGTTCATGAAGGATTAACAATCGTAAACGATTAAGATAGATGAGTTATTATCCACCTGTTGGTTTCCGTTTTAAGGTCAAATTTGAAGGACTCGATGATGAAGTGGGAGAAGATATTTACTTTCAGTCAGTCAGTGGGTTATCCGTAGATATTGAAACGGAAGAATTTGCCGAGGGTGGAGAAAACCGCTTCAAACATAAGTTACCGGGGAGAACCAAGTTTCCGAACTTGGTTCTCAAACGGGGCTTACTGCGGACATCAGGATTGATCAAATGGTGTGAAAATGCCTTCGAAAGCTTTGAGTTCAAACCGCTAGACCTAACGATTTCTTTGTACAGCTCCGAAGGAGAAAAGAAAAAAGAAGAAATCAAGCCCATCGTGACATGGAAAATCACTCACGCAATCCCCGTAAAGTGGGCAGTCGACGATTTGAATGCTCAAGAAAGTAAAATTCTGATGGAAACATTGGAACTGTCCTACAACTATTTTAAAGTCCAAGTAGATGCCAATTGAAATTAAGGAATTGCATATCAAGATCAATGTGAAAGAGGGGGGACAAAAATCCGCTAGTTCTGGTAATGAGGGAAAAGGTGAACTCGTTCAAGAGTGTCTTGATCAGGTAATGAAGGTGTTAAAAAATAAAGACGAAAGGTAGAAAGCATGGCGCAAGATGGAAAACTTCAAAAATTGATGATTCGGGCGTTTAGCGATCCAAAGTTTGAATCAGAGCTGTTTCTCACGGATGATAAAAAACCGTACGAAGTGGCCATTAATCCTGAGTCGTACTCGCTCAATTTTAAATCGGAATACGCGATCGAAAATGCTTCGGGATCAAGTAAAGGTGGGGTTAAGTTTCACCGTTCCTTACCCGAGAATTTAACGCTGGATTTCTTGTTTGATCGCACCGGAGTTTTTAAAGATTCTCCTCCGCAGGAAAATGGGGTGATTGATGATATCAAAGAGTTCAAGAAAATAACCTACGAATTCAATGGTGACATCCATAGTCCGAACTACTTGAAAGTGTCATGGGGCGATTTACTGTTTCAGTGCGTGGTGACCGAGTTAAATATTGAATACAAACTATTCAATTCAAACGGAAAGCCAATTCGAGCGAATGTTAAAACAACACTAAAAAATACAGTTGCTGAAGCGGAACGTGCAGCAAGAGAAAAAAAGTCTTCGCCCGATCTTACACACTACCGAATTGTGAAAGAAGGCGACAACTTACCATTGATGACACATCGCATTTACGGAGATCCAAAGTATTACCTCGAAGTGGCAAGAGTGAATGGCTTAACCAACTTTCGAAAATTGACACCAGGTCAAAAAATCGTGTTTCCACCCATTGAAAAAACAACATAAATGAACAACAGCGGAGTTATACAAACAAGCAGCAATCCAGATTTGGTAACCTTCACCGTATTGGTGGAAGGAAATCCCATTTCAGGTGCTGAACACGTACATTCCGTATCAATTGCCAAGGAAATCAACCGAATTCCAACCGCAACGATTGTGGTTAGTGACGGTGACACGGCATCGCAAGATTTCTCCTTGAGTAATGAAGACTTGTTAATTCCCGGAAAGAAGATTGAAATTAAGGCGGGCTACCATTCGGATGAAGAAACCGTTTTCAAAGGAATCATCATCAAACACAACATTAAGATTCGCAAGAACTCGTCAATGCTCATTATTGAATGTAAAGATGAAGCAGTCAAAATGACCGTGGGGCGCAAGTCAGCCTACTTTTACGATAGTAAAGACAGCGACATCTTCGAAGATATTATAGGAACTTATTCCTTATCGAAAGATGTTGAGGCAACTCAATTCGAACACAAAGAACTCGTGCAATACAATGCAACGGATTGGGACTTTGTGCTCTCTCGAGCGCAGGCAAATGGAAAATTATGCATTGCTGACGACGGAAAATTGACGATCGCGAAACCAGATCTTGGGCAATCCGAAGTGGAAACCATTGCATATGGAAGTACCATGCTGGATTTCGATGGGGAAATTGACGCCCGTCATCAGTTGAAGAAAGTCACTTCGTATAGTTGGAATCAGGCCGATCAGAAGATTGTGGAAGCAGAGGGGAAAGATCCCTCGGTAAGCCTAAACGGAAATCTGTCAAGTGGTGATCTCGCAAAGGTGATTGAACTGGATAATTTGCAATTGCGGCATGGCGGAAATCTCGACGAAAAGGAATTACAAGACTGGTCGGATGCGACAATGCTCTACCAACAACTGTCAAAAGTTAGAGGAAGAGTCAAATTTCAAGGAATTGCAGGAGTGAAACCCAATACAACGCTGAAATTGGAAGGCGTTGGAGAGCGCTTCAATGGGAAAATTTATGTGACGGGCGTGTTGCATACCATTAGCGATGGAAATTGGACGGTTGATGCACAGTTCGGCTTAGATCCAAAATGGTTTTCAGAGAGTTTTGAAATCAATACACCACCAGCTTCGGGATTGTTGCCAGCAATAAAAGGCTTGCATGTTGGAATCGTATCTCAGTTAGAGGAAGATCCAGATGGAGAGGACCGAATCTTAGTAAACCTGCCTATTGTCGATGGCGATAAAAAAGGAATTTGGTGCCGCGTTGCAACCCTAGACGCAGGGAACAAACGAGGTTCTTTTTTCAGACCTGAAATCAAGGATGAAGTGATTGTTGGGTTTATCAACGAAGATCCAAATGATCCAGTAGTGTTAGGAATGCTTCACAGCAGCGCAAAACCTGCGCCAATTGTGGCAGCAGACGATAATCACGAAAAAGGCTTTGTGACGCGAAGTGAAATGAAACTGATGTTCGATGATGATAAAGTGTCGGTGACAATTGAAACGCCTGCCGGGAAAAAATTTACGATGGATGAAGACGCAGATGTGATTACAATTGAAGATGACCATTCGAATGTCATCACAATGGATAGTAACGGAATAACGATTGAAAGTGCAGGAGATATTGGCATCAAAGCAACAGGAGATGTGAATGTAGAAGGAATGAATGTGGGCATCACAGCCAACGCTGAATTCAAAGCGGAAGGATCTGCAGGAGCGGAAGTGTCAACGAGCGCAATCGCCGTGTTAAAAGGTTCATTAGTTCAAATAAACTAGAAAAAATGGGAGCACCAGCAGCAAGAATAAATGATATGCATGTTTGTCCAATGGTAACGGGAACGGTTCCGCACGTCGGAGGTCCAATTTTACCACCCGGAGAACCAACGGTACTTATTGGGGGAATGCCTGCAGCAAAAGTAGGGGACATGGCAACATGCACAGGGCCGCCCGATTCTATTGTGACAGGATCAGGAACGGTGCTTATTGGCGGAATGCCTGCAGCGAGAATGGGAGATTCAACTGCACATGGAGGAACAATTGTTTTGGGAGAACCAACAGTATTAATAGGCTAATTATGGAAAATTTCACATCATTTTTAGGAACAGGCTGGAGCTTTCCACCACGATTCGAGAAGCGTACAAATAAGGTCGCTCTGGTTTCCGATGAAGAAGATATTCATGAAAGCTTGATGATTTTGCTTTCTACGCGTCCTGGTGAACGTGTGATGAATCCGCTGTATGGATGCAACTTGGATGATCTCATCTTTTCTCCACTCAACTTGACGCTCAAAACCTATGTGGCCAACTTAATTGAAACGGCCATCCTTTATTTCGAGCCAAGAATTGACCTAGACAAAGTACAGATTAGTGAAAATGATGACCTCGAAGGAGAATTACTGATTGAGCTCAATTACCGAATTCGATCTACAAATACACGAAGAAACCTTGTGTATCCATTCTACCGCGGTGAGGCAACAGATATTTAAAAACATCAGTAGATGAGCGAAAAGTGCAATACAATTACCGGCGTTCTTCAGCGAAAAGGAACAGATCAACTCTTGCGAAATAAGCCTGAGTTAGATCCTACTTCTGTTCAGTTGATGGATTTTGGCGTGGAGGAATGGATGAAGTTTGCATACAACTTCGCAAAGCACGTAAACTACTTCAGCGAGGAAAACAGTAAAGTTTCGGATGGAGATTGGCAAAGTTTCTTCAAAGACAATGATGATTTAGAGGAACTGTTAGAAAATTTGGATGAATCAAATAATTTGACTCCACACTTAACGCTATTCATCTGTTTTTTACGTCTGCTTGATTTTTCTAAGGATAGATTCAATAAGATTACCAAGCGCCACCTTGATTTCTTCTACTCCGAAGTGCTTAAAATTGATCGAATTCCTGCGCAAAGTGATAGCGCTTACGTAGTATTTGAACTCGCAAAAAGTTTTGATCAACAGAAATTGGAGAAAGGTCTCGGACTCGATGGAGGAAAAGATGCCAACGGTCAACAACGTATTTACGAGTTGACTGAGGAGTTGGCGGCGAATAAAATTGAGGTCGCTCAACTGAAAAATCTATATTATCATCCAAATGACGGAGATGATCCAGGAGGGGATTATTACATGCGCTCTTCGAGTGTAGCGAATTCATTAGACGGTCAGGGTGAAGAACTTCCAGAGGAAGATCCGTCGTGGCTTCCATTTGGGTACTTCCAAGATGAAACGGACCCTAATAAAGTTCTGGAGAACCCGTCGCTTCAAAAAGCAACGGTTGGATTCGCTGTGGCAGCCGAAGTTCTCAATTTATCGGAAGGGGAACGACACATCCAGTTTACAATTGATTTCGAACAGTCGTTTGCAGATCCAGACTCTCCTGAAGCTCCTACTTACGAGGAGTTAATGCAATCCATACAGGTATTTTATACCGCTGAAAAGAAATGGGTAGGCCCGATTCGTTTAGTGGAGGCTGCATCAGACGATTTAATCTATAAAACGAATGTCGCAGACAATCAAGCCAAGCTTTACGTGAAGTTGGATTACAAGGATTATGCGACAGCAGCATACAATCAAGAGATTCACCTTGAAAATTATGATTGTGATGCACCCGTTTTTCGATTCATTATTGACGTGAATTCTGAGGCAGGGGCTAAAGTGTATAAGGCATTTTCCAAAACGATTTCAGGCTTGGAGGTGAATGTCCTAGTGGAAGGAATGCGACAGTTGGTATTGGATTCTGATATCGGAAAACTCAACCCAACGAAGCCGATGTATCCTTTCTCAACAACTCCTGTTGTAGGGTCAAACTTAGTGATCGATCACAATGAAATTTTCAGTAAGAATTGGTCTTCGGTTGAAGCGCAAATTCGATGGCAAAATACACCGTCAGTTGGATTTAAAAAATGGTATGAAGCCTATCAAAATAAACTCATTGGTAATATTTCAGGTCATGTTTACAGTAATTCTCAAACACCTGAATTTGCAGAGGAAATTGTCAAGGTAGATGGTCAACAAGAGGGAGAAGAACAAGAACGAATGATTTCGGTACGTACCTTGAATTCAGCAGGGAATGATCCAATTGTTTCAGGCGATACGTATTTCGAAGCAACAAAATACGTGAAATCCAATAATCAATGGAAACTTGCAGAAAACAACACAGGACAAACAAAAGTAGCGCTGTTTCAAGATGCTACTACCGATGGTGTAGAGGATGGGATTGATTATGAGTGTGTCTTTTCAGTTGTGAATCCAGCCAGTTCGGGTGATTCAGCTGGACCAATTCGACTTTCATTGAACACATCTTTCTTACATGATATGTATCCGCAGTTGTACGCAATTGCCTTATCCAGCGAAGATAAAAATCTACTGATTCCGAATAAACCATACACGCCTTTTTGTCAAGAAATCATTGTCAGCTATGCGGCGAGCGAGTCCATTTCGTTGGGTGGAAGCTCAGAAGAAGAGTTTGAAGGGCGAAAAATAACATTGTTTCATGAACTTCCGTTTGGTCAAACCATCGAACACGATTACCTCCGATCACTTCACAATGCGCAAACGAAAAAATGCTCTTTGGCGCCTCGAATTAAACGAGGAGGGGAATTGTACATTGGGTTAGAAAATGTGGTCAACTTGCAAACAGTTTCTTTGTACGTTCAACTACTCGAAGGAAGTGAAAATCCGTTGGCCGAGTCGTTTGATGCTGAAGGAGTAACATGGGAAGTACTGTGCTCTGATTTTTGGCAAAAACTGAATTCCACCGCAATCAAGATGAACGAAATTGATAACTTCCTTGATTCAGGATTGGTTCGTCTTGAGATTCCCAAAAATGCAACTGCTGATAATCGACAGCTAGACAAAGGTCTCGTATGGATCAAAGCGGTGATGCCGAAATCTTATGATGCCGTATGTCGTGTTTTGGACATCAAGGCGCAGGGAGCAATGGCAACGTTTGTTGATAATGACAACGAATTATCGCATTTGGAAAATGGTCTTCCTGCTGAAACGATTGCCAAATTGGAGGAGCGTTTATCCTCAGTAAAATCGGTAGTTCAGCCGTATAACTCATTTGGAGGTAAACCTACAGAAAATGATGCATTGTACTACAAGCGGGTGAGTGAACGTCTTCGCCACAAGAATAGAGCAATCATGCTGTGGGACTACGAGAGCATTGTTCTTCAAGAGTTCCCAGACATTTATCGGGTAAAATGCCTTAATCACACGAACGCAAAGTCGTATTTGGCCGCGGGATGTGTAACATTGGTGGTGGTTCCTGATACGGTAAATAAGAATTTGTTCAATATTCTTCAACCCCGAGTGAGCACTGCTTATCTGAATAAAATCAAAAAGTACGTTTCAAAATTGACTTCACTACACGTAAACCTTGATGTGATTAATCCAGAGTATCAGGAAGTAAAGATCATCATCGAAGTGAAGTTTTACAGTCAGTTTGACCGAACCTTGTACGAACTCGAACTGAATAAAGATTTAAAGAAGTTTCTCTCTCCTTGGGCGTATGATGAAACGAAAAGTGTCGAGTTCGGCGTCACCTTGCACCGCAGTGTGTTGATTGACTTTGTAGAACGTCTCCACTATGTCGATTACATCTCATCCATTGTGATGGAAGTGGGAGAGGTAGGCAAACTGGGAGAACCAACGAAGAACGCAACACCTGCAAACCCAAAGTCAATTCTGGTGTCTGCAGAACAACATACAGTCAAGTCATTGCCCGAAAAGGCAGAAACCGATTCAACAATTGAAGTAGAATGTTAGAGGAAATTAAACATATAAAAATTTCAAAGGACGTCTCATCTCAAGATGATCTGGATTTCGCTTTTTTGAAGTCAACAGGAGTTGAATACATCGAATCCATGGGAGGAAGTCTATGGACTGATCTGAACGATCATGATCCTGGTGTTACCTTTCTGGAAACTTTGGCGTATGCGATAACGGATTTGGCAAATCGTATGAAATTGCCAATTGAAAGTCTGATTGCTTCTGAAGATGATTTGGATCTTTCTCGACAATTTAATCAGGCGCATGAAATTCTCCCAACGAAAGCTACAAATGCTTTGGATTACAGAAAGTTGTTTGCTGATATTCCGGGAGTACGTAATTCGTGGATTGTTCCTTACGAACGCATGCTTCATGTAGATTGCAAGCGAAGCAAAATTGCATTCAGCGATGAGGTACTTGGAAATCCTACGGACGAGGAAAAGAAACAAATCCGTATCAAAGGATTGAACAAAGTAATTGTGGATTACGACCTCACAGCGAAGAGGAAAAATGGTGAGACGGTAACCGAAGAATGGATCAATAAACAGATCAAGATTGCCTACTACAAAAACAGAAATCTATGCGAAGATTTGGCGGAAATTGTCCCTGTTAAGGAGCATCCGATTGGTGTTTGTGCTGATATAGAACTGGATAAGTCGGTAGATGAAGATCTGGTTCATGCAAAAGTTCTAGACGTTATTGATCATTATTTCGCTCCTGAAATTCAGCACCATTCGCTGAAGGAAATGCTTGATCGAAATTATCGAACAGATGAAATTTTTGAAGGACCTTATCTGGAAAAAGGATTCATCGATCCAAAAGAACTTGAAAAAGCGGACCTACGATCAGAAGTTCGTCTTTCCGACTTGGTAAAAGTCATCATGGAAGTGGAAGGGGTGAAGCTCATTACGGATATCACCATCAAAGATTGCGACCAAAACAAAGATGGTTCGAAATGGGTGATAGACATTGCTCCATACACAAAGCCTGTTTTGTGTTCTACCAAAAAAGAGAAAAGTAAGGGATGCTGCACTGTGAGTTCGTTCAGCTATGTAAAAGATATCCTTCCTATTACGTTGAATGACAAACGCGTAACGCAGCACCGAAAGGATTTACAAAAGAAGCGTATGGAAGCCAGCGCCCTGGCGGGATTAAACAGGAAGCTTTCAGTGAAAAGAGGTCAATATTTTGAAACGGGAGAAACTACAACCATTCAAAATGAATTGCCTGAAACGTATGGAGTCAGTCCTTTCGGATTACCATCCAATGCGAGTGAAGCGCGCAAAGCACAAGCGCTTCAATTGAAAGGATACCTTTCGTTTTTCGATCAAGTTTTGGCATCTTATTTCGCTCACCTTTCAAAAGTAAAGGACTTACTGTCGATCAAAACAGGTGTGGTTCCAACTTACTTTACACAGGCCATTAACGATGTGAAGGATTTTGAGAAGCTGGTGGAAGATTATCCGATGGAAAATGATCCGCTTTTGGCAAAACGACTCTTCCAAGATCTCGACAATAACATTGAAAGAAGAAACGCAATTCTGGATCACCTTTTGGCTCGATTTGCAGAAAATTTCAGCGAATATACCTTCTTGATGCATGAATTGTATGGAAGTGTTTCAGATGAAATGGTTTTGTACTCGAAAGAGCAATTTTTGAGCGAATATGTTGAGTTTGGAGCGTCGAGAGGAACAGGATACAACGTCTACGGTGATGTTTGGGATACCTCAAATGTGGCGGGAGCTCAGAAGCGAATTGCACGTTTGACAGGAATTAGAAATTACGATCGAAGAAATTTATCCCGATCACTAGCTGAAGTCTACATCCCTGCAGCATCCACGACAGGCAGATACTTGTGGAGAATTCGAACGCACAACGGCGTGAAAATATTGAATTCGGCTATCGGATTTGATGAATCTTCAACAGCGAGTAAGGAACTATACATGGCGATTCGTAAGCTCGTGAATGTAGATATTGAGAAGGTCAAGAAGGCATTTGAAAATGGGGTGAAGCACAAAGATATCATTGATAATATCGTGATTTACCAGCGACCAAATGGACAATACAAATTCAATGTGATTGATAAATCAAGATTGAATCCAGCTGGAGAGTTCGAAATCATTGGAATCTTCGCCGAATGGGATGAAACACTCGAAGATTTAGAAAAACACATCATTGAAATCATCACCTATTTGAAGAGAGAATTTAGCGAGGAAGGACTGTTTACAATTGAACACGTATTCTTGCTTCCAGACCTTCAAGATGATGATGCAGAACTGGAAAAATTTCTACCTGTTTGCATCGACGATTGCAACGATTGCTGCTCAATGGATCCGTACTCTTTCAAAGTGAGTATTATCCTTCCCGGATACACGCAGCGATTCAGCGATCCAGATTTTAGAGCGTATATGGAATTGATGATTCAAGCTGAGTTACCAGCGCATATCGTTCCCCGAATTTGTTGGATTGGTCATCGAGATAATTATGAGTTGGAAGAAGATGAAATCAATCAACTCATGGTGCTCGAAGAAGCATACAAAAAATACCTTGAAGAACTGAAAGCAAACAGGAAAACTGGAACATCTATTCAGAAGGAAACACTTGTTGACTTCAAAACAATTCTATTCGATTTATTCACTTTATACCCAGTAGGTAGACTCCACGATTGTGAAAGCGACGAAGACCTCGAAGGGAAAATAATACTAGGCAGAACGAACCTTGGATCACTATAACACAAGAAATCATGGCACAGAAATTAAACGATTTAACCACTTCCTATCACTCTTTTGAAAATGATCAGGTTTTAACTGCTGATCAACTCAATGAATTTCTCGAGTATTTCGACGAGCAAGACCGATTGAGCCGAATTTGCCTGAGTGGGGTAGGAATCACATGTGGATTTGAATTATCAACAAATTCAGAGAACCATATAACCATCGGTAAAGGTGCGGGAGTTACGACCGATGGAGACTTGATTCACTTGGTGAAAAAAAAGTCGGAGAATGGAAAAACACTGAATGTATTTGAAGACGACAAGCTAATCTACAAGTACTATAGAGCGTATACTGGAGAAAAAGTGAACTACGATCCACAGTTTAATAAGCTCGACAGTGTTTCCGACTTTGAAATCATTCCGTTAATAGAAGTGGTTTCGGAGCAAGAGAAGCAAGATGGTGACAAGGACTTGTCTGAACTTAACTTAAATGATAAAATTGCTCTGTTTTATTTAGAATGCTACCCGAAAGAGGCAGATAATTGTGTGGGCGTCGACTGTGATAACCAAGGAATCGAACAAGTTAATAAGCTGCGTGTCTTATTGGTTGATCTAGATAATGTTGACAGAATTACCAAGAACGATGAACTGTTCAATAGTTATGTAACATTCGAAGCCTTTTTAGAGACTAAAACGGTGTACGTCCCGCGCGTAATTCTGAACAAAACGAATACGAAAAATATTACGGAACTTGCTCGTGCCTATCAGGATGAGCAGCCGATAAAGGACAGTATTGAGAACTTAACCTCGGGTGTTGGTTTAATTCTGAATAGCCTCGGGAAATCTGATCAGGCGATTCAGTTTAATAGTAACATGAATAGAATATTTTCAGCCAACACAGGTACGAATAAAGTTCTCTTCCAATACAAATATGATTTACTAAAAGACCTGGCAGATTCATACAATGAATTGAAGGAACTGTTCCTCGAAAATTACAGTACGTGCTGTCCAAGTATTACGGCATTCCCTAAACATTTACTTCTGGGAAGATTAAAGGAGCCGGGTGAGGAGATCACCTATCGACATAAGTTCCATAAGTCTCCAATTTTAATGGATAACGATGATGGAAACGGACGTTTTGAATCTGTTATCGAACGAATATTGACAATGGTGAGTCCAAATGGATTCCTCAACAGAAATAGGTTCAAGAGCGAGTCCATCCGAATTACGCCATCTAATGTGCGTGTGCCATTGGCCAAAAGAGCAGTGCCATTTTACTATAGATTTTCCGAGAAATTGATGAAAAATTGGGATTTCGATAAACGAAAATTCAACCGATACAAGTCCATTCTCGGATACAGACAAGCGTTGGAATATCCGAATAATTATCCCATCTCGACGCCACTTCAATATACATTGGATGCGTACAATTTCTTTAGAATCGAAGGACATCAAGGATCTTTTTACGATGATGTATTTGAAGAATTGACTAAAATCAAGGAAGACTTTAGCTTACCATTCGACATCAAGGTGCTCGGAATTAATGTTGAGGAATTTGATGAGTTGTTGGAGGATCAGTACAAGTGTGATTTTAGGGATCTGAATGTATTGCTCGATGCGTGGTCGTCTGAACAAGAATGCATTGCTTCAGAGGTGACGCGAGTGCTCTCTAGTTTTAGTACAAAATATCCGGGTAAGAATATAATTGAAAATGACTTCTATTCGATCAAAAGAGCTACGTATTTCGGTTACAAAGGAGAAATGACCAATAATGAGCTAGGTCCAGATTTGTATGGAGATAAGGTGTATTCTCGAAAAATGACCTATTCCGAGTCGGAGTACATGTACGATAACACAGCCGATTCGAAAGCAACTGCAGGAAAGACAACTGGTACCAACCCAATACTGACGTACATTAATAACGAGCCGAATACAGTTGGATATTACTTGGATCAATCCATTAAGAATGCAAACGGAAATTACGCGAATGCATTAGCTTACACTGCTAATGAACTTTATCCACGTGTAAATCAATGGGAAGATGCAATTGTAGATAGTACCGTGAAGCTTCCGTTGCAGATCATGGTAGCCTGTACAAGTTTGATCGAACTAATCCCTAATTCGATCGAAGAACTAAGTGATTCTACATTGGATTCATACAATGTTGAAATTGAAAAGCTGTGTAGTTACACTAAACAACTTCAGAACAAGTACCAAAGTCCAAATCTTGTAGCGAAAATCACGGAAAAGACGCGTTCTATGGTGTCTTTGTTGATAAATCAACTGACCGTAATCTGTTGTAGTTCGAAAAAATTGCAAGCTCTTCTTGAAGAAGTGAAGGAACGCAAAGAGTCGATCTTGGAACGCTTAAACTTTAGCAAATTCGCTGAAAATCATCCGGGCTTGGAACATAAAGCTGGAGCTGGACCAGGAGAGACATTTGTTATTGTTTATGTCAATCATCCAGTACAACGAAGAATTAAAGACACTATTGGATATGTAAAAGACGCATTGAACAATTCAATGGAGATTGAGCAACCTAAGAAGTTTTATAGAGAAGCAGAGAGATCTTTCGAAAGAATGGCTGTTTCAGTTGAAGGAGATCCAACCGGAAAGACCGCAAAAGAGGAAAGTTCAGAAAAACTAGTAATTGATGAAACGGGTAAAACGGGTTACTTCGGAAGATTTGAGACCATCATTCGGAAGGGAGCTGTTGTGGCAGACTTTACGCTTCCGTACCTATGCTGTTCAGATTGTGCGCCCATTAGTTTTGTGCTGCCGAAGATTCCCGTGTCGCTTACACTATCCGATACTACGTATTGTATCGACGATTCAAACAAACAAATCGATTTGACAATTACACCTGATGATGGAGTTGTCACAGTGGTGGATGCCGTTCCTGGAGTGAATATTTTAGGAAAGAAACTCAATATTGACGGAACAATTTTTCCAGAGGAATTGCTGGGGACTGTGTTGAAATTTAAAGTTGATGGAGAAGAAACAGATGCCGAACTATTGGTATCGAAAACGCCAGTAATTGATTTCGCACTTCCTGAGCCAGGTGCCAACCGAATCGTAAACTTTACCGTTTCTGGTGACGATTCGCCCGATTTCACTTACCTCTGGGAGTTTGGAGATGGAATGACAAGCACGGAAAGAGAACCAACGCACGACTATTCTGATTCAGGAGCACGCGATGAGTTCATTGTTACGTTAACAGTAACCGGAATTGGCGCTGTGTGTCCAAAAGTTGTTTCGCATACCTTAACCTTTGTGGAAGTAACCGTATCTGTGGAAACGGATATCGTATGTGAGGATGGAGACCCTATTCCGTTCATCATTTCACCAGAAGGTGCCACAGCCGACATTAAAGGTGATGGTGTAAATGAGAAAAAAACGCATTTCGATCCTTCCCTCGTGGGACCTGGATCGTATCCGATGATTTTTGATGGAAATGTGTTCGCTACAATTACGGTGAAATCACAACCTGAAATCACAAGCAAAATCATCACAAAAGTGAATGATGTAGACCTCGACCTTTCTGTTGAGGCGAAGGATGTAGAAACGTACGCATGGACAATTACACTTCCTGATGGTAAGACACGAACTTCAGTAAAATCCAATCCAAGCATTCCTTTCGAGGTAATTGATGGATACAAAGCAGGTGAGGAGATCAATATCGCGGTTAAATTGTCGAACAAATGTGGAAATGTAAGCACGGAAATTTCGTGGGTTATTCCAGATAAAAGCGAACCAAATGCTCAGTTGGATCAGTTGAGATATTGTAGCAATGATAAAACCGTATATGATTTCACAATAGAAAATTTCACGTCGAATACGGTCATAGAAGGAGAAGGAGTAAATGCAGCAGTAAAACCTCCAACATTCTCTCCAATGGGATTAGTGCCTGGTGAATACGACATTACTGTTGATGGAAAAGTGGTCGATACGGTGATCGTGGTAGATAAACCAACCATTGAAATAGCTGAACTCAACTCAACTGTGAATGGATTAGCGGCATCAGCAACCGTACCAACGGGTGTTACCGAAGAATCACTAGTGTGGAAATTCCTAGATCCTGAATCGGGAGCAACACTACACGAGTCTATCCTCGGAAAGAAATCAATTGAAGTGAACTTTAGTGATTTTACAGATGAGAAATGGACATCCGTTCGAGTAGTTGTTACTGGGTTGGCAGGACCTTGTGGGCCGGTTACAACAAATCAGACATTTTCCCGACCACTAGAAGTAAGCGTTGCGCTACCTCGATATAATTTCTGTGTGGGAGATACGGCGAGCTATAAGTTCTCCTTCACTCCAGATACGGGAACAGTGACGATGTCTGGAAGTGGGGTCGATTCAACTGGAACGTCCTTCTCTCCAGGTGGATTAGCAGCAGGATCGTACATCTTAACAGCGTCAAATGGTAATACCTTATCGGTAACAATTTACGAGAAACCAACCTTGCAAATTGGGGTAATTACGTCCCAAACAAATGGGTTCTCGACTTCAACGGTGTTGCCTGCAGGTGTATTGTTGAAATCTGTTCAATGGACGTTTACGCATCCAGCAACAGGTGAAGAATTGCACCCACCAATTGCTGCATCAACAAGTATTCAGTTAGACTTTAACAACTTTACCAATGAATGGACCGATGTTGAAATTACATTATCAGCTATTGCAGGTCCATGCGGAAGTATTTCCGATAGTGCGAAGTATACAAAACCTGTCATTGTTGATGTAACGGTGTCTTTACCGAAATACACCTTCTGTCAAGATGACAAAGGAACATACGATTTCATCTTTACGCCCGACCAACCGATGATGATGTCTGGTCCCGGAGTGAACACAACAGGAACGGCATTTAGTCCGAATGGATTAACGCCAGGATCATACACAATCGTTTCTGAAAATGGCGATCAATTAACGGTAAACATCGTTGATTCAAGAATCGGTACGATGAATACTCCCGTATATGACAATCAAAAGAATGAAATAACCTTGAGTTTCACGCCGATTGGTGGTAGTACAATGCTTCCAAACGTGGAGTGGAGAATCGGAAGAGAAGAATTGGGAGATTTACCTGGTTCTACAAGCTCAAACTATACAATTTCGACGGAAAAACTCAAACTGGCTCCGGGTGATACCTTATTGTATGAAATGATCTTGACCAGTGAATTGTGCGGAACGAAACAAGAGGAAGGTTCTTTTAAAATTCCTTCGGTGATAGAAAATTGCGAAACAACAATGTTTACGGAATTGGATACCATCCGAAATAACGCACCAACGCCAACGCTGATACAAAGTTTCTTCAAAGATCAAAATGATCAAGAAGCAGTTGGGAAATTGTACAATTTACTCGACAGCATGATGAAAAATGCACCCAATGTTGTTGGCGGTCAAATGAATGATGAGATTGTGAACGAAATAGGTGGATTCCTCAAGTTCCTTGAAGGAAAGATCAACGAAGCATTGGAAATGAAAAATGAGAACCTACTGAACTTCCTTACGCGTTTGTACCGAATGGCCGTAGCGATGTATGCAATTGCTTTCCGCTGCCAAGATCAGTTTGATTTTAAAGATTTCCCGAGTGGAATCGCTTTGAACAACCTTCTCAAAAGCCATTTTGATGCGTCGAACCCTGATTCGTTGATATCGAAGAGTGTGAAAGTATTCGATTCGACAAATACAGGTCCATTCGTTGAATTATTAAATGAAAAGGGAGTAACGAAACAACCATGGATGACCATTGAGTTTATCATTAGCGCATAAAAGTGAGAGTTGAAGGACAACATATCATTGAAAAAGTAAAGGTTGACGTCAATCTGACGTCGACCGAACTGGCTGAAAAAATCAAGTCGGAAATCAGTGATTTTATTCAACTCGAAATAATGCCCATTCTTGAATCCTTCTTGGATGAAGCTATGGCTGGAGAGAAAGAATTCGAAGCTTTACTTCAGGACAAAACTGTTCAGTTGGATAAGTTAGAACTCAATATTGATGCGGATCATTGGAATACAAATTCAGTTCTTTTGAAGGAAGAAGTGAGAGCGGAGGTGGAAGAAAAGTTACGTCCAGTAATTCAGATCGCCCGCAGTAAGGCACAGGTTTCATCGGCGGCAGGCAAGACATTGGAAGAATCCTTTCAATCGGATGATGTTACGGTTTTAAGCCAGGATCAGCGACTAATCAATACGTTTTTTCACTTTTTGAATACAGGCACATTGCCGTGGTGGGTTCAGCCTACGGAAGAATCGAAGGAATTGTTCTCAGACGATCGACTGTTGAAGGGATTTTTAGAAAAACCAGACCTCATTCGCAGCTACTTTGAGCGCAATGCAAGTAATTATACTTCCCAGAATCGACTGTTGAAGCAGTTCTCGCCTTTAGTGGTGTTGAAATGCGTGGAGATCCGACTGAAGGAAGTAGTGCAAACTGGTGAAACTAACATCGCTGAGTTGAAGCAATTGGTAAATGAAATTCCTAAGGAAATGGCCACACAAGTGATCAATGTGACGTGGCAACTGGCAAAGTCGAAATCAGAGGTGAATCAACTGTTTTATAAAAACGGAGTAATTACGATTTTTCGTTATGCCCGTGAACATTTGTTTCAGAACGAAGCAGAAAAAAGCCAGCTGGATAAATCGTTTGCTTTGGTATATCACACGCTTCGTCTACTCAATTCGCTATCAACTAAAAAATGGCAAACAAGTAGGGTGAAGCAACTGGTTGTTCAATCGTTGAATGATGAATTGCGGAGTGATGAAAAGAACAACATCAAGCAATCAAAGATGTTCCAGAATACCTTCTCAGGAAACGTTGAGTTCGATTTGAGACAGAATTTACTTGAGGAAGATCAATTGAAGACTTACGAGAAATCGGAAAAGCTGAGAATGAAGGAGCAACCCAAAAATAATGATTCTCCCCATTTCTCTGAGGTAAATAAAAGTGAAGGGCAATCGAATTCCGTAGAAGATACAGATCGTGCCATTCAAAAGGAGGATATTTCACCTAAAGATGATACGAAAACCACCGTCGAATCGGAGCTGGGAAATACAACAAGCGAAGAGAGTCAAGCGATAGAAAATCGTGAGCAGCTTATTTCTGAACTTCCTAAAGATGATGTTGAAAAGACACATGATTCGAAGTTGAGTGATGCCACAAGCGAAGAGAATCAAGCTGTAAAAAAACGTGAAGAGCTTAGTTCTGATGTTTCCAAAGGTGACGATGAATCGGAGATAAATGAGACGCAAAACGATCAAAAGCAAACGCAAGATCTCGTTTCGGAATCAAGCTCGGAAGTCGACTCTTCAAAAACGCAAGATGTCCTGAGCAAAGAAGAAATGTCAGGAAATGATGAGCAGCAAAAGAATCAAGACGCTATTCAAAAGGCGATTGAGGAGTCGGACGAGGAAATTGAGCAGGATGCGCTCAGCGTTGATGAGACAAAAGCGAATGCTTCTCCTGAGCAAAAATCGATAGAGACCCTTCAAGAACTACTGAGTTCGACTAGTGGTGAAGAAGTTGATACTGCTAGCGCGAATCGAGAGAATGCCGTTTTACCGAAGGAATTGTTCGTTCAAAATGCAGGACTCGTGCTTTTGAATCCGTTTTTGCCATCACTTTTCAAACAATTAGAGTTAATTAACGAAGAGAAGCAGTTAATCAAGCCTGAGTTAGCGGCTCACATATTGCATTACGCGGCAACGGGTCGAGAGGGTGATTTTGAGTTTGAAATGGCCTTTGAAAAATACTTGTGTGGCATTTCCCCTTCGTTTACCTTGAAAAAGGACATTGTATTAACGGAAATTCAAAAGAAGGAGGTCAAAAATATGCTTTCGGCCGTTTTGGAATATTGGACGGCATTGAAGTCAAAATCGACTGAATTGCTGCAGCACGAGTTTTTATCGCGTTCAGGTAAATTATTAACCGAGAGCTCCAATCATCGCGTAATTGTAGAGAAAAAATCATACGATTTACTGTTGGATAAGCTTCCATGGAGTTATTCGATGATTAAGTTTTCATGGTTGGACAACCTAATTTTTGTTGAATGGTAAAATATTGAGCCTATGTTTTCACGAAAAAAAATAAAAAAGAACGAAGAGTCGCAACCGCATTCTGGTAGCTTCATTAAACCTACGGTTCAGCAAAAATTAAAAATTGGTGAGTCGAACGATAAGTATGAGCAGGAGGCGGATCGAGTAGCAGATAAAGTGGTTAATCAATCAAAAGGAGATGCTGTTCAAACAAAAGAGGGAGAGGAAGAAGTTCAGAAAAAGCCAATTGCAAGTGAAGTAACGCCTTTGGTTCAGAAGAAAGGAACAGGAGAGGAAGAACCTGTGCAGAAGATGACGGATGAGGAACCTGTACAGAAGCAAGAGGAAGAAGAAGCGGTGCAGAGTAAGGAAGAAGAGGAATCTGTTCAGATGCAGGAGGAAGAAGAGACCGTGCAGAGTAAAGAGGAAGAGGAGTCTGTTCAAATGCAAGAAGAAGAGGAAGTAGCTCAAACTAAAGAAGAGGAAGAATCAATACAGACGAAAGCACAAGCTCGTCCAAATTCAGCAACACCTTCGCTCGAAAGTCGATTGAATAATTCAAGCGGTCGCGGAAAAAAGTTAACCGGTAAGACCAAAAACGAAATGGAATCGGGCTTCGGTAATGATTTCAGTAATGTGAATATCCATACCGATCAAAATGCCGCTCAAATGAGCCAAGAATTAGGTGCTAAGGCATTTGCGCATGGAAACGACATTTATTTCAACAAGGGACAATACAATCCCGAATCTTCCGAAGGAAAACATTTGCTAGCGCATGAGTTGACGCATACCATTCAGCAGAAAGGAATGGTGCAGAAGAAGGTGCAGCGAGACTTAGCTGTTGAGCCCCCTAATCCAAAAGCAGTTGCCAAAACATTGACGGATAGTGAGGTAGAAAGTGCGATTAAGTACAATAAAAAGCGATTTAAGCGCGAATCAGAATTGAAAACCTTGCGAGATGTTTTGGGACTTTTGCACGACGTTGCAACGATCGATAAGGAATTTGTTCAAACGGTAGCTCAATGGCAAGCAGAGAATAATTTAAAGGTCGATGGAAAAATTGGTCCAAGAACGGCAGCAGTAATTGGTTACGAAATGCTACAAGAGTCCAAGATCGATGCTTCGCTCAAACCAGAAGCTATTCGAATGCTTGAACGAGGTATTGTGCTCTCATTGTCCAATGATACGTACAACGATTCTGCAACTGAATCTCGAAAAAAGATTACCTTTAAAGTAACCGTTCCAAAGGGTTTAAAAAGAGAAGATTATGCTCTCGTTAATTGGAATAAAGGGTTTTATAAGAAAGGAGATGGGACCTATTACAAGGCTCAGGATTATGGGACGTCCCGTGAAGTCAATTTTGCTACATGGCAAGTGGATTCTCTTGATAAAGACCCTGTTTATTGGAGTACGGCAGGCAGCAGATGGAATTATACAAAATCTGGGAAAAGATCGTTTACTGCTACAGATGATCCAGGTCAAGCAAAGAGCACTCAAAAAGGGTCTCACTTCAAACTGGACTTTAAACTGCAAGTATATCGACTATCAGATATTCCCAAGACTACGACAGGTACACTTGGAGGAGCGGAGTCTAAGGCAATTGCGACAGTATTTTGGAAATATCATGTGAAGGTCTCCGCTACGGGAACTTTCTCTCATTAAAAAGTAATTATGAAAAGACGAAATATCATCTTCATTCTGAGTTGTTTATTATGGTGCGTTCAAAGCTGTGATGTCAATTCTGAAACAGGAGAAAACGAAGAACAAACAGAGATAGAAACGACTAACAAAGAGAATATGAGTGAGATAATTGAAGATAAAGAGATACAAAACCTCCTCGATGGAGTGAACGATGCAGTGAATGCTGGTGGAGATCCAAATCACCCGATTGAAGGACTCGTTTCAAAGGGTGAATCAAATGCCATGTTCTCGGAGTTTAAAAAGAGACTTGAAGAGAAAGGTTATCACATCGAATGGGATCAGGATAAATACAAATTGGTAAAAGCAGAATAGAGACGAGTTTCGGATGAGCTTCTTCAAACCATCACATACCACATCATCGGATGCCGACTCTTCTAGATCGGCTAACTCGCCGTTTGTGGGAGTTCAGGCAAAGCTCAACATTGGAAAGTCGAACGATAAATACGAGAAAGAAGCGGACGCCGTAGCGGATAAAGTGGTGAATAAAGACGGAATCTTTGGAAATCAACCGTTTCTCGCTCCGTCGCCCTCTGTGCAGCGTAGCGATGATCAAGAACTTCAAAAATCGGAAGAGACTGAACAGATTCAAGAGAAGCCCATTGCGGAGAGCATCACACCTCTGGTACAAAGAAAAGAGGATGAGGAAGTGCAGCAAAAGTCGCAGGAGGAAGAAGTTCAAATGATGGCTAACGAAGAGGTGCAGCAAAAGGAAGATGAAGAGGTTCAAACAAAAGAAGAGGATGAAGTTCAAAAGCAATCCGAGGAGGAGTCTATCCAAAAGCAGCCGGAAGAAAATGACATTCAGCAGAAACTAATTCCCGAACGAGATACGGGGGAAGCTTCTGTTCAGCGCAAAGGAACGGAGACATCCAATGCAAGCGATGTGTCGCCCATTCAGCGGAAAGATGATGAGATTCAAGAGAAGGAAGAAGAAATTCAAGAGAAGGAGGATGAGGAAGTTCAACGTAGTTCGTCTGTAGATACTGGAGACACATCGAACCTTGAGAATAACTTACAAAGTTCAAAGGGTGGTGGAAGTCCCATGGACGATTCAACACGTTCTCAAATGGAATCTGGTTTCGGTGCTGACTTCAGCGGTGTACGGATTCATAACGACTCGAATGCCGTTCAAATGAACAAAGATTTAGGCGCTCAAGCTTTTGCGAATGGAAATGATATTTATTTCAACGAAGGAAAATACAATCCCTCATCCAAAGATGGTCAACATCTTTTAGCGCATGAGTTAACACATACGATTCAGCAAGGAGCTTCTCCTCAGGCGAATGTTCAGAAAGCAACCGACGCTGCACAACCAGAAGATGTACCAGCTACGAAGCCAACAACGCCTATCGATATATCACATCGATTAAACCTTACGGATGCATGGTCGAAATATTTGGATGAACAATACGCGTCTGGAAATCGAAAGTTTGAGGTGGATGTGAAAATTGGCGAGCGCTACAGTGGTACAATCGAACTCAGCAAGAAAAGCGGAACAGCGGAAGGTGAGTTGGCGAAGTATGAGATAACAAAGGGAACCGAGAAGAATTTCCTAAACATTAACGGATGGGGCTTCCTACAGCCGCTTCGTGATGCTGGAATTGATCCTGTTTTAGTCCTGAATAAGTTTGGTGATGAACAGCAAACAACAGGATTCCTAAGTGTGGCAGTGAAAGGAATTGCCGTTGGAAACGCGAAAGGATTTATTGATAGCTTGAACGAGAATCTCGACAAAATGGGATTCTTGGGAATCGAACCGATAACAATTACGGATGGCTTCGAGAATACATTCGAGCAGGGTCGACTGATTTTCAAAGTTGGAGCCATGACTACCGTTGTGGATGGTTTCCTCGAAGCAGGAGGAGGACTCGGAATTACCGGGGACACCTTCACATTCAACGTTAATGCAAAAGTGGATGTCGCTGGATTGGCAAGTGGAGAATTAATGCTTGCTCGAGGTGAAAGTGGAAAGTTGAGCGGTAAACTCGACATTGAAGCGGAAATCGCCAATGTGAACGCTAAATTGATGGTTGAATACATCGAAGGAGCCGTTACAATTCAGGGAACAGGAAAAATTCAATCAGAGAAATTCTCAGGTGAAATAACATTGCTGGTAACAGACGCTGTGAAGTCGAAGCAGATGATGAATGCGGCACTCGGCGTAGAGGCAATGGATACCGAGAAAGACGAAGCAGGGACTCCCGCGGCCAAGCCCGCACCAAAAACGAAGGAAAATCAAGTGCTCGCTGGTTGGGGAGAAGTGACGGCCAACATCACACCTTGGTTGTCGGGCACAGCAAAAGTGGGAATCGACAGTGAAGGACATGTAACAATTGTTGGAGAAATTACCGTTCCAGATGATGTCGAACTGATGGAACAACGCGGCAAAAAAGTCGATTTGTTCAAAGTAGAAATCAGAGCTGGATATGGAATTCCACTTGTCGGACAGGTATTCTTATTCGCGAGTATTGGTATGTTCATGAATGCAGGCTTTGGTCCGCTTGTCTTGAAAAATGTTGGTTTCAAAGGGACGTATTCAACCGATCCAAGTGTCTTGCAAGAATTCGAAATTACGGGAACGCTGAACATCAATGCTTTTGCCATTATTGGATTGGAGGCAGAAGCGGGAGTTGGCGTTACAATTCTTGGTCACGATGTCAAAGCTGGAGTAAACGTAACGGCAGCCGCAGGATTACGAGCCTACGCCGAGGCAACACCAACATTAGAGTACAAGGAACAGCAATCACCACAAGGAGGGAAAGTAGGAGAATCTCGATTGAAAGGGCATTTTGAGGCAGCAGCACAATTATTTATGCAATTGTCAGGTTCGTTGTTCTACGAGTTAGATAGTCCGTGGTGGTCGCCAGCGCCAGATGGAAGAGAAGACTATCCACTTGGAGAGGTACAATACCCAATTGGCGATAGCATGGGAATTGGCGCCGATATGGATTGGCTCATCGGGTCGCCCGAGATTCCAGAGTTGAAATTCTCTCCTGTCGAGTTCGACCCCGATAAGTTCACGGCTGATGTCATGGCTGATCCTCCTCCCGGAAAGAAGGGGAAATCCGAAGAAAATAAGCCTGGAAAATGGGAAGACAAAAACAAACCTGCGGAGAAGAAAGATCCACCTGAGCAAAAGGATGGAAAAGGAATCGAGGGCAGTGATAAGAAGAAGGAAGATCTCAAAAAATTGCCAGATCAACAGAAATACATGCGCTCATTGGATGAAATGTCGAAGCTCGAAAAAGCCGATCCAAAACCAACACTCGAAGTCGTGAAAGCGAAAGCGAGTAAGGTCAAGAGCAAATATGGCATTGATTCGATTACCGTTAAAGACAAAAAAGATCAGGCGGAAATCAGCGTGAAGCACAAGAAGGATAACAACAAGAACAATATTCTGAAAGTTCCGTTGATGAGTGCTGCAGAGCGATATAAGTTGCTGAAGAAGGCGATGGACGACTTGAAGGTTCGAAATAAGAAAGCTGGTGGAGAAAATGGAACAATTACCCAAGCAGACGCTCAAAAATTAATAACTGATTGGAAAAAAGCGCATCCTGTAGTGGAGGAAGTCCGAGTAGTAGATGGAGAAAAAACATGGGATTACTTCATTAATATTGGAGACAAGAGCAATACGGAAAAAGGATTAGTGAAGGGGGAGAATGCTGGTAGCGCTGATGGAGAAGTGACACATGAATTTTCGATCAATGGAGAGAAACATACCTTTAAAATTATTCTAGGGAAAGGTGCGCCAAGTTTCCTAATGGCGAGTAATAAGTTTACCGATCTTTTAACCAAGATAGATGCATTTATCGGACAGCTTCGATCGGGAGAGAAACAGCCATATATCGATCGTGAAAAAACAGAACAGTTTATCGCTGATCTGGGAGGATTTAGAGAGATAATTAAAGCTTCTGAGAAAAAGTTCCAAGATGCAATGGGCAAAGGACTGATGAACAATAGTCAGGCGGAATTTGATCAGATGATGAAGGCTGAGATGACTTCGCATGCTCAACATATCAATACACTCTTTAAGAAACATAAGGTTCAAGAATTAGATGATTTAGTCTTAGATTTGCTTGGTCTTCCTCAAGAGATTGAGAAACTAAAGGCCGTCCTTGAACAAGTGGAGAAACATATTTATAATGATAACTCTGTAGGGGACGGACATTCTGTTTCAGCTTTAGCAGCAGAGAATTACATGGGATGGTTGGCGATCCATATCGACAATATTATAAAAAAGGAGAATTTGATTGAGGTTGCAGACCTTGAGGTATTAGGAAAGAAAAAATCTGCTGCTAAGAAAAAGGTTCTTGAGTTAGCTAGAAAAAAATCGTTTGACCGAATTCCAAAGGTTGATAATGAAATCATTGAGAGGAAAAAGAATATACCAGAACGTGATAAATTTGTGAAAGCGGAAGTTGATAGTTTCGTGTCTCAAATGAATAATCAGCTGGAGGTGCACATTGAAGATTTGAGAACAGGGACTCCAAGTGAAGCTACCTTCGATCAGATTAAGTCAATAATTGAATCGCTATCATACGATATTGATGGAACAAGTACTCCACTTGAGTTAAGCGTTGATGATGAATCAATGAATAAACTCAAAGGAATGATAGGTGATTTTGTACAGTATGCTTTGATTAAAGATAGTATTAAAGGGAAAGTTTACAATGCTCCGAAACCGCAAGTCCATCAGAAGAAAGTACTTGGTCAATCCGAAGGTATGGGTAAATTGATGGACACTCTGCAGAATATTGATAACATTATTAAAGATCATGTTATTCCAAATTCAGATGACGCTGAGCACTATGAGAAGAGGTTAACCGATGCGATAAATGCAGTTAAGCTTAACCAAACTTTCACAGAAGATGGTAAGAAAGTGAAAAAGCTAACTACGGATTTTTATACAAGAGGAAATGATTTGTTAGCTGAAATGGTAACAGTTGAAGACGCACTTTCGGATAATGCGAAACTGGAAGCGTACCTTAAGAGTAAGCCATATGGGGATGCAACATTATTTGAATTGTTTACCGGAGAGGTCGATAAAACCAAGAGTCATCCAGATTTTGCAAAAGTTAGTTTAGCTTTGGAGAAAGTGTATAAAGTGATCTATGGAGATGAACAATCAGTTAGAGATTTTAATAATCAATAAAGACTAATAAAAAGGAATGAAATTTCAAAAGAATCTACATTTTGGGCCGTTCACTGAGGAGGTAAAACTAGAGGTTTTTAACGCACTGGAAAGAGCAATCTTTGATGTAGTATGCGAGCTAAAAGAAGCTTTACGGAGTAATTATAGAAAGGAAGATGGCGAAAAATTTGTGTTTTTTGATCAGGAGTCTTTATCTGAGAAGACGATTGCTGATAATCGAAGGGAAGCTTTTGTAAGTTCTAAATATGAAGAGTTGTATAACCTACAAGATGGGGAGAGCTACACGACAGATGAGAATATGATTCACTCTTTTCGTGGTGAAAATGGTTTGATTGTCAATGCGACCAGAATGTACGAGGGAGGTGATTCTCTTGTTTATCTCGAAGTCGAATGTAATAGTGTGGAGGTACTGAGGATTATTCAAAATTCATGCGAAAAGTATTTTTCATTTATGAGCTATACAGACGTTATAGAATTGATCCAAAAAAGAAATTTAATGACTAAGATTTGTTTGTTCATGTTGTCTATTGAAGCAAGTTCTCATGATTCTCCATTGGACGAAGTGGTGGATTTGTACAAGCAAGCCCTTAATTCTGAGAAGAAGGAAATTGTTGAAAATACACTGTATTGTATCGCTTTTGATGAAAGTGAAGGAGGGGTTTATGCTCAATTCTTCCAAGATAAAATTTTAGAAATGAAGGCAGGAAATAAGGATAGTAACATGGATAGTATTTATGACTTTGTAATTGGAGAAATTCAAGCTAGGTTGTCTTGATATTCGTCTAGAACATAAAATCAGCATTCAATGAAACACCTCCTAACATTCCTCGAATACTACATCCGATTTCGAATCGAAACAGAACTAGGCGCTGAAACAGTAACAGCAAAACCGAACCTCGAACTCGGAGAGTCAGAAAGCCCTGACGCGCTCGAACGCTTCCTGATCGAACACAACTTTTCAGAAGCGGAAATCGTGATTTGTCTCTTGGCGATCGTGCCACACATCGACGCAGGTTTCATCACACGCATCATCACGAGTTTATTACCTGCTGGAGGAGAATTTGCGGAGTTCGGAGGAATCAAAGGGAAAACGCATCGCGGAATTATCCCAACAGGCGAAACAGCAGTATATGTATTGGCTGGAAATGATCCGCTGGCACGCATGGAAGCAAAAAAGCTCTTGGATGGGAGCTCTCGATTGTCGGAACAAAATATCGTCACGCTCGGCCCCGTTGCAAAGGGTGAATCGTTAATCAGTGGTTTGCTGATGGTAGATCACGAAACGATGGAACTGATGACAACAGGACGACAAGTAAAACCATCGTTGAATACAGATTTTCCTGCTTCGCTCATTGAAACAGGCTTGACGTGGGAGGATTTGGTGTTAAACAACGATACACTGAATGAAGTCAAGGAGATTGAAACGTGGTTACAATACAATAATGTGATCCTGAACGAGTGGGGGATGAGTGGCATTATTAAGCCCGGTTACCGCGTGATGCTGTATGGCCCGCCAGGAACAGGAAAAACACTGACGGCTGCACTCCTTGGAAAATTCACCAATCGCGATGTGTATCGAATCGATTTATCCATGGTGGTATCGAAATACATAGGGGAAACAGAGAAAAACTTGGGTAAACTCTTCGATAAAGCGGAGAACAAAGATTGGATTCTCTTTTTTGACGAAGCAGATTCGGTTTTCGGAAAGCGAACAAGTGTCCGCGATGCTCATGATAAATACGCCAACCAAGAAGTTTCATATCTCCTTCAGCGCATTGAAGCACATCCTGGCTTGGTGATTCTCGCATCAAACTTTAAAAGCAATATTGACACGGCCTTTTCGCGAAGATTTCACTCCATTATCGAATACAAGGTGCCGAATCAAAACGAGCGCAAACAATTGTGGGAGAAAAGTCTTCCGAAAGGAATTCCTCTGGCAGAGGATGTTTCAATCGACAAGCTCGCGAGTATGTACGAAGTCACGGGAGCCAATATCGTAAATATTGTTCAGTACGCCTGTCTACAGAAATTGAAGAAAGAAGTAGAGGCGATTCAGCTTGAGGATCTTTTGAATGGAATCAAAAAGGAATATTTGAAAGAAGACAAGATGTTTGGGTAGTCTATTTCCGAAGGAGTATCCCTTTTGAATCGATGCTATGTTTCGACTTTTTAGAATCGGCTCAATCCAACTTATACTTTCCAATATGATCAATCAAGTCTCCTCCCAAATAGAGGTAACCATCGTGTTCTTCGACTGAACTCGCTTCGGGTACTTTCTTTCCCGTTGTATCGTAATATGTTTTTAGAATTTTCCCATCTGGACTGAGGTGCATGATCATTCCAAACGATTCTTGTTTCGGTTGAAGCCAAATGGGCAGCGCGTAAACAAACTTTTTTAATCCAACTTTCGGTTGAATTTTGTCCAGCATGTCATCGCGACGAGTGGTAAATCCGAGCCAAAAACTTCCATCTTCGCGACGTGAAATTCCGTTGGGTAATCCTGGGAGATTATCTATGAAAATGTCAGTTTCTCCTGTTTTTTCACCCTTTAACCAGTGCCGAACAATACGGTATTTCGTGAGGTCCACCATCAATACGAACTTGTCGTTTTGTGAAACCGCCACTCCATTCCCGAAAAATGAGCTGTCCACAAGCGTTTTGACCTTTTCTGTTTGTGGATCGTAGCAGTAAAGTCCTCCGTCTGGCTTCATTTCCATAATGATCTTACGAACTGCTTTTTTACCAAATGAGGTACGTGATGAGGTATTCGAGAAGTAAATTTTCCCATCACTGGCAATGTCTACATCGTTGGGAATCAAAAACGGATTTCCGTGTTCATCTTGACTTGCCAAGGTGGTGATTTTTCCGAAAGGATCAATACGAACCAATCCACGTGATTGATCGCAGGCAACGAGATTTCCTTCGTGATCAAAATGCATCCCAGCTACCCATGAATTTGTATTGCAAAACGTGGTCAAAACACCGTTCGTGTCTATTTTGATAATCCTTCCATCAGAAAAGTCTTTTTCAGATACGTGTACGCCGCAGAAAATATTTCCATCATTGTCTACTGCAATGTCTTCGGGACCGTACCATCCTTCCAAATCAATCCATTCAGTGGATTCTAACAAATCATTTTCTGCTAATTTACCTGTTAATTCGGGCTTTTCAGGAGGCGTCCACGCCAGTGGTTGGAGCGAGCAACTGTTTAACAATGCAAGTGCGAAAATGGAAAATAATCCAAGGGAAACGAATGTATTTTGTCTTCTATTCATGATTGATGCTTTTTTGTTCAGTTGCAAAGCTATTCGTCCTCTTTCTGCTCCGCATTGACATTTGTTAAGAAGTGACTAATTGCTTGCGAATGCGGCTCAACGATTCGGGTGTCATTCCCAAAAAGCTCGCAATTTGATGCTGCGGAACGCGTTGCACGATTTTTTTATCATACGTTTCCATAAAGTCGAGGTATTTCTGCTTGGCCGTTTTTGTCTGCATCGTGAGCGTTCGATCGAGAATACACAAGTAATTTCGTTCGGCGAGAACACGTCCCAATCGTTCAAAGTTGGAAGATTCATCATAGAGCTCTTTCAAGGTGTTGTACGAAAGTTCGTAAACCGTGCTGTTTTCAATCGCTTCGAGTGTCTCAAACGAAGGAGATTGATCGATAAAACTGGCGTAGGTCGAAATAAATTGATGGTCGCACGCGAAATAGGTCGTGATTTCTTTCCCATCCATCAGGTGATAGGTGCGCAGTAAACCGTTTTCAATGAAATAGATGCCTCTTGCGATTGTTCCCGATCGAACAATTTCTGTTCTCGCTTCGAATTCTTTTCGAATCAACTTGGAGCTGAGGCGTTCCACTTCACCCTGACTGAGTCCAATCTCTTCCTGTAAATATGTACGTAACTCCTTCATGCGTGTAGATCTAGTGCGAAGTTAGAATTATGTGGTCAAGATCAAAATTAAGAGAAAGCACGAAGAGGCACTTAATTTATGCTTAAATTAGAAAGAGATTCATGAACTTAACCAAAGAAGATGGAACCTAAAGATTCAACAATGACGTCCTTCTACCAAATGCTGGGTAGAGTGTTTTATGCAACGGCACAGGCAGATAATCATGTGCACGAAAAGGAAGTAGCTACGCTGAAGCAAATCGTGAAGGATTTATGGCTCGATGTAGAAGATGCTACCGACGAATTCAGCTCGGATGCTGCATTTCAAATCGAAATTGTATTTGATTACTTACTCGAAAATGAAATCGTCGTGGAAAACGTGCTAGAAGATTTAAACGAGTTCAAATCGATTCACACTAGTCTCTTCACGGAAAAAATGTCAAAACTGATCATGGATACGGCTTCAAAGATTGCCGCTTCGTTTGCACAAAGCAATAAGTCGGAGGTGGTGTTTTTGAGTGAGTTGTGGTTGGTGTTGAAGGGGTAGGGTAGGATTACTAAACGCGTAATGATATTTTGAGATAAATTTACAGCAATATATCTGCTTATTATAAAGCATATTAAAAAAAAGCACAGGGAGCTAACAGAAGCCCCTGATACCTTTATTTCGGATTAGTTTTAGCTGCTATTTCTGAACTATTGAGTGACCTCTTTCTTCTTAGCATTCTCCTTTTCAATTGAGAAAATAGAATATCCAAAACCAACACTTAACCAAGGATCACCATTATACGTCCATCCATAGGTGTCTTGATTTTGTCTACTCAATCTGTCCATACCGATGAAGACCCCAATTTGAACCTTATCAAAGGTAACAACTTGCCCAACCGCTAACGTTAATGTAGGAAATGTATTACTTGAAGTAAGTCGATTATGGTTTCTACTTACCGATAAGGAGTCGATTACAGTGCTTGAAATACCGTAAGACAGAATAGTGGAGAATATGAATTTCCGCCAGCTTTTATGCCCATAGGTAATCCCAATTGCATTATTGATGTTTAAACTTCCTGAAAAATCAGCTTTTCCTGATTGGATTCGTGCTTTAAAAGGTAGATTCAACAATCCAAAGGCGAGAGATGGTGAAATCTTCATGAACTCAGTGGCGTGTGCAGTGATATCTTTGGTTTTAACTTTGAAGTATTTTTGGGCACTTCCAAAGTCGTTACTTTTCACTATTGATTGCACTTCTTCTTGTTTCTTTGGCAGACCTTTTACATCGGCATTGTACTTCAAAAATGGCGCTTGTTTAGCTTCCTTTTTCTCCTTAATGAATGCATTTTTTCCGTCAGTATAGTTCAAAATTTGAATTACTGCTAACGAATCATTCGACTGAATAACTCTGAATTGCTGTCCAGTTTGCGATAAATATGTCTGGTCATCATCAGTTTCCAGAACAGATGCCCCTTTTGCATTGCACCGTACCATTAAAATGGCATTGTTCCAAATGTAAAGACCATTTAATGTAGAGTTTGGATTCTCTAATTTCGTCGATTCATCGAATCTTGTCTCTGGAAATGATTCACTATCTACTTCTTCAATAATTTCTGTTGTATCTGCTTCTTCCTGTGAATAACAAGAGAATGTACTTAATAAGGCGAATGATGCTATAATTAATTTCATGACATTTTATTTTTAGTTCTGATTGAAAACAACATGTTTCAATTACTTAAACAAAGGTCTTGAAGTCATTTTGTCATGCCTTCCCAAAAAACATGTATTTATTCCCTAACGGTTTTCCGTGATGAAGAAATCACCGATTGCGATGAAATGGGAAGGAAGGGTAGTAATCAACTTTGTAGGGTAATCCGAAGTAAAGAATTAACTAAAAGCAAAATGCCATGAAAATCAAAGTAATGAGTCTATTAGCACTTGTGTTTACTCTGACCTTGAACACACAAAATTCTCAAGCTCAATGCGAGGGTAATCAAGCTGAATTGGATGCAATTAAATTACGGTATGAGTCCAAGTACAAAAACGTAGAAAAAAGAGCAAAAGAAATTGAAGAAGAAGCACCTGACCCGGATAATGATCTGGAGGCTGGCGTCAAAGTTGATTTCGATATCACTATGAACGAACAGCATTTTGCATTGGATTTGGTCTCCGTAACAATGAAGGATAAGAAAATTGCATTTGATCTGCCTCAGATAATAATGGAAACGAAATCAATCAAATTTGACGAAATCTATACAAAAATGGTGACAAAGAAAACAGGTCAATACCCTGAAATTCACTGCGAGGACACCTGGATATACGGGCCGTTTGGATCGAAAACAAAAGGCGTTCCAAAATGTAAAACGAAGTGGAAAGATATTTTAACTGATGTCCCTGAAATACATACAAGAACAGTTGAGATTAAGACGGACTTGCCACAGTTTAAAATGGTAACCACTGAATTTATTACGGCTATGCCAGAATTCAAGATGGTACGCCAAGACATTAAAATGAATTTGCCAAGTATTACAGTGAAGGACGTAGCAGCTGAGACTAAAAAGATGGAAGAAGAGACAGAAAATCTTAAGAACTACAGTCAGGATTTGGTTGGGGAGCAAAAAAAGGAGTTTTCATCAGCGATTTCAAGTAATTTTCAATGCCAAAGAGACAATTTGCTTGTGAAGCGAGAAGAACTAACCGAAAGTTTTTCACGGTCGATAAGAGAAATTGATGGAAATATCAAAGAGCTGAGAGCGAATGGCTTCGATCCATCTAGTTTAAAATCCTCTGATGGTCAGACCATGAATCTTTTAGAGCTCAAAGAACAGCTTGTGGAAAAGGAAAAAGAAGCATTGGCAAGTATTGATAATGCCATTGAGGAGTTAAATCGTTCGGAGAAGGAAACAATCGTGAAATATTTTACTGAGTAAGTATCAAACAGCAAATTAAGCGTGAAGTTCATCTGAAAAGACGCTAAACATTTTTTAACTAAGTTTAATTATCAAAATCAAAAACTATGAATGTAGTACAAGAAAATCAATGGGATATTACGGATATCTATGAAAGTGATCTGACCGGAGGGAAAACCGATAAAGACTTTATGTACATAATTACCTTCCTAGGTGAGGGCGAGGTGGTAAAAATAGAAGAGCTCGAGGAATGTGATGTTTCCGAAGAACTCCGTCGCGAGCTAGAACAAGTTCAAGGCTATACGATTAACGATAGGATCTTAAGAGCGACGGTCAATTATACTGGGGTGGCGGGCAATGTTAGGCTCAATGCTACAAAGTTTTATAAAGCCAAAACCGTACCAGGGCAATATTGTATATTGATTTTACAGGATTCCGATCCAAATGGGAGGGGAAGAAAAAAGAAGCGTACTTCGAGTGCCGTGACTGATGTTAAACCGACAAACCCATTAAGGTAGATTGGAAATACTTTCGATCATAAATAGATGATTAAATTAAATCTAGTTATTGGCTTACTATTCTTATTCCTTAGTAAAGGGATTAGCGCAAGCGTGGTCGATAGTTTAGAAATCGAACTTCGAAAACAAAAAGACACAAAGCGCGTCGATGTTCTCAACGAACTAGCTTGGCATTATCGTCTTACCAATTCGAAAGAAGCATTAGAGTTTGCAAACCTCGCTTTAGAAGAATCAAGAGAATTAAACTATCTTATTGGTGAAGGCAAGGCGCTCAGAAGATTGGGCGTCTTGCGCCTTCAAAGTCATGAAAACAAGCTTGCCTTAAAGCATCTATTTGACGCACTCGCAATTTACGAGTCCATTCCCGACTGGGAAGAATTATCAAAAACACATTTGAGCATTGGAAATGCTTACATGGATCTTAAAAATTTCGAAAAGGCGCAAAGTCACTATTTGAAAGCCGAAAAAATTTGTATTGCTCACGGATTTACCGATCAATACACAGTCATTGCCAATAACATTGGAGCCACGCAGGAGAATTTTGAATTATACGATGAAGCCTTAGATACCTATAAAAGGGCGTTGGTTCATTCTGATTCAACTAGTCAAAATTATTCAAACCTCCTTCTCAATGCTAGTTCTGCTTTTTTCTATACGGATCAACTGGATTCTGCAATTATTTATATCGAGCGAGCCAAAGAACGGTATGCATCAGCGAATGACACCAATGGTTTGGTTAAGTGCTGGCAAAATGAAGCAGTTTACAATGAATCTGAAGAGAGATATGGAGTTGCTATAGAGAAGTATCGACAGGCCTTGATTTATGCCGAGGCAATTGATAACTACGGAGCGCAATTTGACTGTGAACAAGGTTTGATGCTCTGTTTTGGAGCTTTGGGCGAGATTGATAGTATGTATGTTCATTTCGAAAATAGCTTGGATCTTGGCGAGTTGTTAGTCGATTCAAAAACAGATAAAGCGCTTCACGAACTTTCCGTTAAATACGAGGTAGCGAAAAAAGAGTCTGACCTGAAGAAGTTACAGCAGGAGCGAGAGTTCGAAGCAGAAAGAAATTCATTGAAGCAAAAAACGATCAACTATTTGTTAGCAATAATTGCAATAATCGCGGTTCTTCTAATTTTACTTTTTCTTTATTTTAGGCAAAAACAGAATTCTGCGAACTTAAAAGTCAAAATTACGAACAATGAGATTGAATCTTTGATCAAGAATCAAGAACTTCAGATGTATCAAGCTTTAATTGAAGGTCAGGATTCTGAAAGAAAAAGAATCTCACAAGATCTCCACGACCGCATTGGCGGACTTCTTGCCACGATTAACCTGCAATTCGAAGGAGCTGAGTTAGACGAAGGAAAACGTATTGAGAATGTTAGAAATTTGGTAAACGAGTCAATCAAGGAAGTCCGAAGTATTTCTCATAACTTGTCAGATGGAAGAATTGATCAAGTGGGATTGGTTTCTGCGATTCAAGGGTTAAAGCAGTCGTTGACTGATTCTGGGAAAATTAAAGTTGATCTTTTTGCCGAGAACTACAATAAGAATCTTACGATTGAATCGGAAAGAGAAGTATACAAGATTATTTTAGAGTTAATAGGTAATACACTGAAACACGCTGATGCTAGTTCAATTGTAATTCAATTGAATGCTTTCAACGAAAATGTGCAACTCATGTTCGAGGACAACGGAAAAGGCTTTGATATCAATGCTTCCCGAAATGGACTTGGCATGCGAACCATTCAGCAAAGAGTCTCTAACTTAAACGGTGACCTAAGAATTGATAGTAAAAAAGGGTACGGCACAACGGTAATAATTGAAATTCCAATAGAATGATAAACATAGCACTCGTCGACGATCAGAATATATTTTTGGAAGGACTTCAATCATTAATTCAAACGATAGAAGGTTTTGAAGTAGTTGGCTTCGCGCTCAATGGTAAAGAGGCGATAAAATTATTAGAGAATAGCGAGCTGGATGTCATTCTGATGGACATCAGTATGCCAGTGCTTTCCGGAATTGAAGCCTTGGAAATAATAAAGGAAAAGGCTCCTGGCGTTAAAGTGATCATGTTATCGACTCACAACGATCGCGGAACGATTGAGAAAACAATTCGGAATGGTGCTGATGGTTATTTGTTGAAGAACTCAAGTAGAGTGGAGTTAGAGAAAGCGATAAAATGCGTTAACGAAGGAGGAACCTATTTCATGGAGGAAATCAAGGATGTGATGATGAACTCCTTCAGAAGTGACAACGTTTCGACTGAAATAAGATTAACTCCACGAGAAATTGAAGTACTTCATTTAATCTGTGATGAATTGACCACTTTGGAAATAGCCGAAAAGTTGTTTGTGTCCGTCAATACTGTTGAAACGCATCGCAAGAACTTACTCAATAAAACAGGTTCAAAAAACATGATTGGCTTGGTGAAATTTGCTTTGGAGAATAAGATTTGAAAGCAAGAATTTGTTACTGTCTAATCACCAAAAACTTTGGAGTAAAATACATTGGTATATAGATATACACTCACTGAATAAATTATTAAATTTGAGTGTTTAGAAATACCACTATAAAGTCCTTGAACCAAATTTTCTGATAATCATAGTTTGTTAGTGAGTTGTCTAAAACTATAAATATGGCACTATTACCCTGTAAGAATTGTGGACATAAAATCAGTGAGTTTGCTGAGTTTTGTCCAAAATGTAAGGTTTCAACAAAACCCGAGGAGACTGCTATTGTTGTCAAAGAAGATAAGGTTGAAGATTCAAAACAATCATGTATTGAACCTTCCAAAGCCACTTTAGTAAATTCTTCAAAGAAAAAGAATAGAGCGATTATTCTATGGAGTGTTCTTGGAGCTGTTGCTCTGATATTCGTTCTATATGGACTTGATGTCGCTTTGAATTCGGGTTATGATACTTCGGGAAACACAAATAGTATATCAAACGACTATGAGAATGGCTTAGGGGATGAGGTAGACTCCTACTCTCGATCCCAACCAAATAATCAGAACGATAGGACTTCAAAACCTGTTGTACAAGCTCCATCAGAAGAAGACATAAGAAGAGAAATGTATCGAGAAAACCTTGGAGCTTATGTCACATTAGAAGTTAATAATTACGGGCAAAAGGTTTTGGGTGGAATTAAAAACTTGGAAGTAACGATCACTAATAATATGGAGTATTCAATTAATAGCGCAATCGTTCAAATCGATTACTATAAAATGAACGATAAATTATATACAACGAAATATGTGCAGTTTGGTTCAATAAGCGCAAATCACCGATTAACCAAGTCAGCACCAGAAACTGAATGGGGAGCCTATGTGCGCTGTTCAATAAAATCATTAGACATACCTGAGTTAAATCAATAATGAATGGCAATAATAGAATGCATAGAGTGTAAAGGCAATGTTAGTGATTTGGCAGAAACGTGTCCTCATTGTGGGGCGCCAGTTAGTTTAAGTGTCAAAACAGAACCTAAGGAGACCGAATGCTTTGAGTGCAAAAAACCAATTAAAGTAGATCAAGATGTATGCCTCAACTGCGGTGTTCGTCAAGCTTTGAAAGATGATTTGGGTAACAAAGAGATTGCCGAAAAAGAGCAACAAGAAAATAGTAAGGAAACGAAAAAGCCCTCAGTGGAGGCAGCAAAAGAAGAAAATGTCAAGTCAGAGAAGATAGCATCTGAGAAAGCTGCTGAGCCTAAATCGAAGCCTCAGGTAGTTTATGTCCAAGAGGAAAAGAAAAAGGGAAGTGTACTGCGCACATTAGCAATTATTTTAGCTAGTCTGCTTATTTTCTTTGTCCTGTTAGCAGTGTTTCTGCCAAATAATGTAAAGCGTGATTTGTATCAGACCCTTGGCATTGAAAATTCTGATTACGTAAAGCAAAATGGATTGGCTTCATATGTTGAGTTTGAGGCTGCTCAAAGAGAAACTTTATTTGGAAAAACAGCAATCACTGGCACCATACGTAATAATCATCCAACTGCAACTATTCGAACAACTACTCTCAGATTTAACTTTAGCGATGGTTCAGAGGATAGACAGATTTACAAGGTTTTACCTCCAAATAGTAGAGTAAAGTTGTTTAATGAAAAGTTTAACGGGCATAGGAATGCAACGCTAAGAAGTGTAGAAGTGATTGATGCAAATGACTAAGCTTGGTGAGTCATGAATTCGCTACTTCTCATCAATGCGAACGAATCAACTGCAATTTTCAAACCCTGAGCGGTCTCAGCTCCTGTTTTCAGTCCCGTTCCATTTTTTGTACTATCTTCGAAATACAATGGAATTCATTGAATAAACTTAGTAAAACACTCCCATACTTACTGATGAATAAATAACGGAGTGCAAGCCTACAAAACGAATACAATTAACTCACCGAAAAGGCTAGAGTATAAGAGATTAAGAAACAGACCGAAATGGCAAAAGCAGATATCAATTTTGAAAAAGAACTATGGGACGCAGCGAACGAACTCCGTGGTGCGGTTTCAGAGAATAACTATAAAAACTACATCTTACCTCTGGTTTTCGTTAAGCATTTGAGTGAACGCTACGAAATCGTACACGACCAACTACATGGACTATTGCAAGATGTGCAATCAGAGTATTATACGAAGGACAAGGCTGAGATAAACTACGTACTCGAAGATCAAGATGAGTACAAGTCGCGCAATACTTTTATGATTCCCAAAACGGCTTCTTGGCAATACCTGAAGGACAATGCCGAGCAAGACAATATCAAAGTACTTGTCGATGATGCCTTTGAAGCAATTCAAGAGTTATTGGAGGAACACAACCCTCAGCTTGTGAATATCCTTCCGCGCATTTTTGTTCGCAGTGAACTTTCGGCGAAACAGACAGCAGGTATCATCAACCTTCTTTCGCACCCGAAATTTTCTGAAAAGGAAAACCCAGAAAGCGATATTTTGGGAAGAATTTACGAATTCTATATTGGGCGTTTTGCCCAAGCTGAAGCCTCAGGGGCGGGGCAGTTTTTCACACCTGGAAGTATTGTACGTCTACTAGTGAATTTGTTGGAACCCTATAAAGGACGAATCTTTGATCCCGCTTGTGGTTCTGGAGGTATGTTTGTGCAAAGTTTAAAGTTCATTCAAGAGCACGGAGGTAATAAAAGTGACATTTCCATCTACGGTCAGGAAATGACCGCACAAACATCACGTTTGTGTATGATGAATCTCATGCTCCGGGATCTTTCCTTTGATGTAAAACTCGGTAACTCCTTGCTCGATGACAAATTCCCCAACCTGAAAGCCGATTTTATCATCGCCAATCCTCCGTTTAATGTGAGTAACTGGCATCCCGAAGTGTTGCCTGAAACAGATCCGCGCTTGTTCGGACCTAGAGACGAATTCACTACTGATAGTTCCGCCAATTACATGTGGATGCAGACCTTTTGGAGTCATTTGAGCGACACAGGAACAGCGGGAATTGTGATGGCAAACGGAGCCATGACTTCCAACAACAAGGGAGAAAAAAACGTGCGCCAGTTCATGGTCGATAATTCCATGATTGATGCCATCGTTCGTCTACCAGACAAGTTGTTCTTAACAACAGGAATTCCAGCTTGTATTTTCATTCTGAGTAAAAACCGAGATGGAAAGGACGGCGTTCACCGTGAACGAAACAATGAAATTCTATTTCTCGATGCTTCTAAAATGGGAACAATGGTGAGCAGGAAGCTGCGCGTGTTCACCGATGATGATGTGAACAAGGTTTCTGATACTTACCACGCATGGCGGAATGCAGGAACGAACGTTGAGCGGAGTCGAAATGAGAGTGGGAATTATGAGGATATCGCTGGTTTCTGTAAGTCGGCAACGCTCGAAGAGGTGCAAAAGCAAGATTACAAATTAACACCTGGAATCTACGTAGGCGTTGAAGCAGCAGAAGAGGACGACGAACCCTTTGACGAAAAAATGGAGCGCTTGAAAACAACTTTGGTGGAACAGTTTGAAAAAGGCGAGGAGTTGAAGAAGAAGATTTTGGAGAATTTTGAGAGGTTATGAACGTCGCAAAGTATATAGCTGAAATTTTAAGTGAATCAAACACAATTATTCTTCCAAGCTTGGGAGCCCTTACGATAACTAATAAAGGCACTGGCGAAACTATGTTTATGCCTTATTTACAGCATGACGATAGTAAGTTAGCCGTCCATATTGCGAGTAGAAATAAAATTGATGAGGCGGAAGCAAAAATTATCGTTGCAAAGTACGTTCGGGAAATCCGAAACAAACTAGAAAAAGGAGAACAACACGAAATTGAGAATATAGGGGTATTCTTGATGACACCTGATAAGGATATTCAGTTTACATCATTCGTGAGGCTTAAAGTTCTTAATGAATATTTAGAATTAAGAGATCACCTTGAATCTCAAAAAATTAATTTTTATACTGTTGGCTCATACTGGAGCGGAGAGGATCGGTGGAAGAGATTTGTTGATGAAGGAATTTGGGAAGTAGGAGATGATGAATCTATAGAAATCGTAAATCAAATTAAACCTGGCGATTTTTTGATTCTGAAGTCTACTTTTCAAAAGGGAGGTCGAGGCTATTTTCGGATCAAATTCATTGGTATAGTAATTGAAAATAGGAAAAATGGCTATTCGATTGATCACGTAAACTGGACATATGCAGCAAATAATATAGACGTCTCTGGAAGTCTAGCAAGGTTGAGACACAGAATTACTCGAATAGACTTAGACGATTTTATTGCAATAGTCGATGCCATAGACGATCTCGAAGGACTTTATCAAACTGGTCTTTTTGAACGAAAGTACTTTGGAAAAGGCGATGTTGCTCCAAAACTTCCGAAGTACACCCGCTCTGAAGCGATCTCTACCGATCATGGTACTAAGGACTCGCTAAACTTTACAAAAGACATTCAATCCTTGGCAGCCTTGATTGCTTTGAAAGAAATGAAGCCTCCATTGGCGATTGCTCTTTTCGGAAAATGGGGAAGTGGAAAAAGTTTCTTCATGCAAAGCTTAGAACAACGTATTCGTGAGCTCTCAAAATACCAAGGATTTATCGATGAGGATGGAGATCCTCCAAATACAGTAGATGGTGATATTTTCATGACAGGAATCGCACACATTAAATTCAATGCGTGGTCATATATGGACGCGAACCTCTGGGCGGGGCTTGCCCACAGTTTGTTCGAAAAACTGAACCAATACATTACTGATAACACGAAAGGTGAAACAGAACGACAAAAAGTACAATCTAAAATCAACGGGCGCCTAGAATTCTTGAATGCTGATCTCCAAGAGAAAAAGGAGAAAGTACAGGAACTTCACAAAAAGAAAATGCAACTGGAAGAGGAGCGTGAAACCAAGTTGTTAAGATGGTTCAAGCCAAAATATAATGGGAAAATTAAAGCGTTCTTAACTTACAACGGAATGGAAGAAAGCGAAGTTGATGCTCTTCTTCCCTCCAAATTGAGAAAGTACGTTGAGAAAAGTATCGGTTTTATTGATTATTTAAAGGGTAACGGTTATCAAGTAACGATTTGGCTTTTGGCAATTGTGAGCTTGATTTGGATTTTCAAAACTGTTTTTGTTCCACTTTTGTCTGATGTGAATTCCTTGACAGCGATACTCAAATCGATTTGGACATATACGACGCTTTCAGTACTACCCTTTTTCTTTGTTGTAGGGAAATTTATCTATGGATATAGAAAAGTACTAACGAGTCTATTGATTCTCAATGATGAAGAGGAAACCTTAAAAACACAATCTACTAACGCAAACGAACAAGATCAAACTAAAAAGGAAATTCAGATCGTAAATAAATCAATAAGCACGATAGAGTCAGAAATTCTTAAAGAAGAAAGCGCGCATGAAAATCTGAACGATCGGGCAATAGAAAATCTGATTTCAGAAATTCCCTTGAACGAAGACTACATCAAACATCTTGGAATAATTACAACGATTCGCAAAGATTTTGAAACACTGAGTGATTTGTTCGCCGACAAAGACAAGGAAATCAATCCAACCTTCAACGAAAAGGAGAAAAAGCGGGTCGAAGAATTGAATGCCGATCGTAAAGAAATTGAAGAAGCATTCGAAGGATATGGGAATCGAAAGTTGAACAGAATAGTACTTTATATCGATGATTTAGATAGGTGCACGGATGAAAAAGTGCTTGAGGTGCTACAAGCTGTCCATTTATTAATGGCATTTCCCTTATTCACTGTGGTCGTTGGTGTTGATGAAAGATCAGTTCACAATGCCTTGAAGTACAGTCAGCTGAAAAGATACCAAAACATTGATTCCTCAATTGTTTCGAAGACAATCAAGGAAATACAGCCCCGTGAATACCTTGAAAAGATTTTTCAAATTCCGTTTCAGTTACCACAAGCTACTGAACAAGGGGTAGAGCAGTTGATCAATCACTTAATTCCAAATCCCTTTGAAGAGGAATCATTCGAAGAAAGTGAGGAGGTGAAAACTCCGAATGAGATTGGTGCGAATAAGAAGCCCGTTGAATATAAATCTGAAGTTTCTGATGCTTTCAGTAATTCATATCTCGAAGAGGAACCAGCGAACTATTCAAGAATTAGAACCATTAAACCCGAAGAAATTAGAATTACAACTAAAGAAAAGAAGTATTTGCAATTATTTGCGCCACTTGTGGGAAGTAATCCACGTACAATCAAACGTTATGTAAATATTTTCCGCATTATTAAAACACACGAACTGGGTGTTTTTGAGGAGGAAGATTCAGGGATTAGAATTGCATTTTTGATAGCACTTTATACTGGAATTTATCGGAGAGTTGCAACTTCTTTCTTAAAAAATGAACCTGACATGGAGTTGAATTCATTTTTGAGTACTTCCGCCGAGATGAGTGAAGGAAAATCGCTCGAAGCAACTGTGTTTCGTTTGATTGAATCCATGCAAAAATCTGAAGAAGGAGTGCGATCTATTATGAATATGCCAAAAAAAGATCATTTGAAACTATTTAGCTTTATTGAGCGCTTCTCGTATAAATTGAATGCCTAAAAGAAGAGCAATGCCTAAAAACTGGAAAACATATAAACTGGGTGACTTGTGTACAAGGATCACCGATGGAGCTCATCGCAGTCCAAAGTCAGTGGGCGTTGAAGGATTCCCAATGGCATCGGTTAAAGATTTATCTTCATTTGGAATTCAAGTAGAATCTGCTAGACGTATTTCTAAAAAGGAATTTTATGACTTAGTGAAACAGGGGTGTAAACCAGAAGTAGGAGACGTGTTGATTGCTAAAGATGGAAATACTGCACTTGATACGGTTTGTGTTCAAAAGGAAGAACAAAACATTGTGTTGTTGTCATCGGTGGCTATCTTGCGTCCAAATAAGAAGAAAATTGAATCGGATTATTTGAAATATTACTTTTCGGACCCCAGAGTTATTCGATATTTAAAATCTAGCTTTATTTCTGGGGCGGCGATACCGAGAGTGGTTTTACGTGATTTCAAGTTAGCCGAAATTAAACTCCCCCCTCTCCAAGAACAAAAAGCAATAGCATCCATCCTCTCAGCCCTCGACGACAAAATAGAACTCAACCTTCAACAAAACAAAATCCTAGAAGAAATGGCAATGGCGCTCTACAAGCATTGGTTCGTAGATTTTGGCCCCTTCCAAGATGGGGAGTTTGTGGAAAGCGAATTGGGAATGATCCCGAAAGGGTGGAAGGTTGTTGACTTAAACCAAATTGCTCGTGTCATTAATGGGAGGGCTTACAAGAATGTTGAGTTTTTAGACCATGGAACTCCCATTATCCGTATTCAAAATTTGAAGGGAGGAGGTAAGACAGTCTATTCTGATTTAGAACTTTCGCATGATAAGTACGTCGATTCAGGTGATTTGATCTACGCATGGTCTGCAACATTCGGACCTTACATTTGGCATGGACCTAGAAGTATATATCATTACCATATTTGGAAGTTAGAGACGAATAGTGAAATTATGAGTAAGTATTATTTGTTTCATCATCTTGATAAAGTAAGTGCTCAGATGAAAGAGCATGGGACAGGATCAATTTTTACCCATTTAACAAAAGGAACAATGGAATCACAAAAATTAATTCTTCCTTTAAAGAAGACAATGGATGAGTTTCATTCACTAATGAAGACTTATCATAAGTTGATTTTGTCTAATAAAGATGAAAACCAAACCCTCACCTCCCTTCGAGACACCCTCCTCCCAAAACTCATTTCAGGAGAAATCCGCGTAAAGGATGTACAAGATCAATTAAAGTCCGTGTTATGACAGATTTAACGCCCTACACAGGAGACGAGTTTGAGAAAAATCCCGAAGCGAAGGAAGCACTCGACCAAATGGGAGAAGTTCTTCGTAAAAACCTTTATTCGCTCATTCCAGGTGGAGGCATTATCGAGGACATCTTGAATTTTCAATCCGACCTAAAGACTAAAAAGTCCATTTCGTTCCTAGAAGAATTTATCCATAAATTGAAAATGGAGTTTGGTAACGATTTTTCGAAAGAAGACCTGAAAAACGAATCATTCAGTGCGCTTTTGAATCGCGTATTGCAACATATTCAAAACACTACATCCAATTACAAAAAGGAACGCTTCCGCGATATTTTATTACTGAAATACCGCACGCAATCGAACGACCTGCTTTTCGAAAAGTTCGTAGACTTGTTGGATCGTGTCAATGATATTCAAATTATCCTCTTGTCTGAAATGGTGAAGGATGAACGGTTCAAACTTGGTGCTAAGTCGCATAAGGGCACCGAAATGATTAAGTCCTATTCGCGAAAAGCAAAACAAAACAATTCGGACAGCGACTTTCTGTTGCACCTGAAAAACTATACTTCCGATCAGAAATCAGGAGAACTAGAGTTTTACATATTAGAACTGGCGTCTTTGGGATTAGTGAAGCTCATTCCTCGCGGTAGCTCGAAGCGCGCGAATACGCCAGGATATATGGCAACTACAATTGGAAGGAAATTCTTATCATTTGTGATTAACGAATAGAAATGAAAGAAATAGCAGTTCCTCGCACCGTTCATACTTAACAAATTTTGTAACGATAAATACGTAATTTCGTAGTATCTTTAAGGATCAACAATTTACATGGCAGACGAATTTTTAAAACCACGGTTAACTGGCAAACGTTTCGACGATCATACCTTGCCGGTAGAGTTGTTAAGCGACTTTGCTGCCTTAGAGGAATTAATCATCGAAATTGCTAAGCAAAAGTACCGAGACGCTAACCCGGATCGACAAAGGGTTCCTCGCGGTTTTTCTGATGGCGTTTCGTTGAAATTAGCCACCATTGAAGAGGGAAGTGCCATTCCTGGATTTATTTTAGCACCAACGATGGTGGTCAGTAGCGCCACGACTCCAACTGATGACACGTTCAGTTATTTTGAACAAGCTCGGGAAACAGTAATTCAATCGATTGATCAATCGGAAAGAGGAGAAACAATTGAGCTTCCAGCAAAGTATGCTTCGTATTTTAATCGCATTGGTAAAAATTTATTGCCGGATGAATGCATTGAATTCAATCCGACTTCGGAAACACGCAGGGCACGACTCACAAAGGAATCACGACTCCGAATTGTGCGTTCTGCAGATGTGAATGCAGAGCATTTGGAAAGTGTTATTGTGATCGCCCGTGTATCAGAATTGGACAAAGCCAAGCAAAGCTTTACCTTAGAAAATCATTCAGTGAAAATTTCGGGAGCCAATATTCCTTCAGAACATAAAGAACAAATTTATCAAGCATTCAATGAGTTTGAGCAAGGCCATTACATTCGTTTGAAGGGAATTGCACGCATGAATGCTTCCAACAAAATCGTCATGATAGACACAATTGAGCACATGGATCTGTTAGATTCGGGAGATATCGAAGTTCGCTTGGAACAAATTTCGGCGTTAAAAGATGGTTGGTATTATGGTGAAGGAGTGGCGTACAATCCGCACCAGTTAAATGCTTTTTTACATTTGTTCAATCAGTCGTATAGCAACGATTTGCCTAATCCATTAACTTTTCCAACGCCAGAAGGTAAACTTCAATTGGAGTGGAACAACGATCAATTTGATGCCTCACTTACTATTTCCTTGGAAACGCTCGAAAGCGAGTTTCACGCGGTTAAATTTTCCGATGCTTCAGAAGTAGCGGAGAGATACAATTTAAACGAAAGTACATCTTGGGTGAATCTGAACGAATGGTTAATCCAAAATATGACTTAATGGAAAACAACACCTTACTTCACCGCCAAATTCACCCCCATTTCGTTCAAAAATCAGAAGTTTCATCGCAAGCTTTTGAGGCTACGTCTTCCGCATTTAAGCCTACTCCGAAAGATGATTCTAAACTTTCTGTCTATAACGGCGAAAAATTTTCAGCAAAAGAGGCTTTTGAGCATTTCGTTGAACATTACACATCAATCGGTGTCCTATCAGTTTCGGTGCAAGAAGCTCTTGATATCCAACTCTCATCCACCGAGGATAACATTCCGTTTAACGGTCACGCCTACATTGACTTTACTGGTTTGAGTTCAAACCAAATGAAATCAAAAGCAAAATTGCTCAAGAAGAAAGCAAATGATCGGGGATGGTTACATTTTGATCCCAATTATGAGCAATAACCTAAGAGAGATAACTGTTCAGAATGCGGCAATTGAGTGGTTGCAGGAGCTCGGCTATCAACATGTTCGCGGTAATGATTTGCACCGTGATTTAAAAAAAGTAGTGCTCGAAGATGAATTGCGTTCCTTCTTGACGAAAACCTATTCAAACGCACCTGTAATGGCTATCAACGAAGCCTTAGCCGAATTCACTCAGCTGCAAAGCATGGATTTGGATTACCGAAATCGTGAGTTTCATTTGAAATTAACCCAAGGTGTGTCCATCAGTTGGAAAGACAAAGAAGGAAAGGAATGCGCCCAACATATGTATCCGATCGACTTTGAGTCCCCCGAGGCCAATTCGTTCATTTGTTCGGATGAAATTACGGTTATCGGCAAAAACAAGCGTCGAACAGATTTATTGATTTTCATCAACGGTTTGCCTCTTGTCTTCTTTGAGTTTAAGAATCTATTCGATCAGGAAGTGGGAGTTGAGGAGGCCTATCAACAAATGCACCATTATACACTTGACATTCCTCAGGTTTTTGACTTCAATGCTATTTCAGTGGTCTCAGATGGAAGAGAAGCACTGCACGGAATGTATAGCGCGGCGTTTCAATGGTTCTCGCCATGGAAAAGTGTTGATGGTGACCACATTGTTCAAAACGATCAACAACAATTAAATACGCTCATTTTCGGATTATTCCCGAAAGCGGTTGTGCTCAACTATATTCAGAATTACATTTTCCATGAAGATCATAATGGAAAACTCATCAAGAAAGGAGCGAAATACCATCAGTTTTATGGCATTCAAAAAGCAGTTGAAAGTACACTGCAAAATGTAAAGCCGAATGGAGGTGGACGTTTGGGAGTCATTTGGCATACACAAGGTTCAGGGAAAAGTATTTCCATGGCGATTCTCACAGGAATACTGCGCACCAAGGCTGCATTGAAGAATCCAACGGTCGTTATTCAAGTAGATCGAAGTGATTTAGATGAACAGCTTTACGAGAATTTCGTTTTGTGCAAAGATCTGGTTGGAGACGTTCAACACGCAGAATCCACTGATGACTTAAGGAGATTATTATCTTCTGATGGAGGAGGAGTGATCTTTACAACAATTGAGAAGTTTCGATTAAAAACGAGTCGTACATCCAGCGGAATCGAGATGGTAGACGAAGTAAAACACCCAGTTTTGTCTGAACGAACGAATATCATTGTTTTGGCAGATGAGGCGCATCGTACACAATATGGCTTTAATGATGGAGGTTATGCTCAGAATTTGAGGAGGGCGTTACCAAACGCATCGTTTCTGGGCTTTACAGGAACTCCCGTCGATAGTAAAGACGCAGACACAGAATTAGTGTTTGGACGAACAATTCACACCTACGATATTAAACAAGCCGTTCAGGATGGCGCTACGGTTCCAATTTATTACGAACCGAAAATGATCCCGTTAAACATCAAAGCGGAATACACGGAAGAATTAGAAAGTGCTACTGTTGATGAAGCTGATGAAAGCAATGCTGTTTGGGCAGCGATTGAAGATGCGGCAGGAGCGGAAGATCGGGTAGCAAAAATTGCAAGCGACATTCTTAATCACTATGCAAAACGCACGGAAACGCTGGAAGGAAAGGCAATGATTGTTTGCATGAGTCGAAGGAATTGTGTGAAGATGTACGATGCGCTCGTATCAATTGAAGGGTGTCCAGAAATTGCGGTCATTATGTCTGGAAACATTTCCAAAGATCCCATTGAATGGAATCCTCACATTCGTACCAGCAAAGAAATGGAAGCTGTGAAGGATAGACTGAAGAATCCCACAGATCCCTTGAAAATGGTCATTGTCCGTGATATGTGGTTAACAGGAATGGACGCTCCTTGTTTGCATACAATGTACGTAGACAAAATAATGAAAGGACACAATCTGATGCAGGCCATTGCCC
>JABXHO010000096.1 GCA_013373595.1 Flavobacteriales bacterium
AACTTCGAAGGTGGTTGTTACGCGAAAACAATCGATTTGTCGCAAGAGAAAGAACCACAAATCTTCGATGCAATTAAGTACGGTGCAATTTTGGAAAACATTGGATTCAAAGATGGATCATCTATTCCAGATTACACGGATTCTACAATTACGCAAAATACACGTGTTTCGTACCCGATTTATCACATCGATAACATCATGAAACCATCAGTTGGACCAGCTCCAAAGAATATCTTCTTCCTAACGGCAGATGCATTTGGTGTGTTACCTCCAATCTCAAAATTGACAAATGCTCAAGCGATGTACCACTTTATGTCGGGTTACACAGCGAAAGTAGCAGGAACGGAAATGGGAGTAACAGAGCCTCAAGTAACATTCTCTGCAGGATTTGGAGCGGCATTCTTGCCATTGCACCCAGCAAAGTATGCTGAATTGCTAGGAAACAAATTGGAAGGTTCTGATGTGAACGTTTGGTTGATCAACACAGGATGGTCCGGAGGATCATTCGGTGTCGGTAGTCGAATGAAATTGTCGTACACACGTGCAATGATCACAGCTGCCATGGAAGGTAAATTGGATAACGTAGAGTACCAAACACTTCCTGTATTCGAATTGGCAATGCCAACTTCATGTGAAGGTGTTCCTTCAGAAGTGTTGAACCCAAGAGATACGTGGACAGATAAAGCTGCGTATGATGATACAGCAAATAAATTGGCTTCGCAGTTCGTTAAGAACTTCCAGCAGTTTGAAGCTGAATCAAGTGACGAAATCAAATCTGCTGCTCCGAAAGTAGAGGTGGCATAATTTGAATCATATACTTTTGAAAATCGCTCGTCCCAATTTGGGGCGAGCGATTTTTTTTGATGTGTATACTTTATCGTACATTTCCATCATTCTGGTTTGTAGTGCATTTAAATCTTGTGAAATTGCAAGAAAAAAATAGCACTATGATAAGATTTATACTTTTTTCGATTGGCGTCTCTTTGATTTCTCAGTCAAACGCCCAAGTAATTTCACAAGCACTTCTTGATCTGAATAATGTTGAAGCCATGGTAAATGATGGGGGCGTATTCTTCAATGATCATGGAAATGCCGATCCTGGATACGAAGTTCCAAAAGGATCTGGATTGAACGCAATTTTTGCCTTGGCCTTTTGGTACGGAGGAACGGATGTAAATGGTCAGTTGAAGCTTTCAGCGCAGAAATACGAAAACCTGACGGATCAATTTAAAGGGCCACTTTCGACTGATGGCACCGCACAAGCGTCAACTTCAAGTGCATGGGCAAATCAAGCATTGTTTTCCGTTACACAAGAAGAGATTGATTATCATCTGGCGAATTATATGACTCCAGGGTACCAACCGAGCTCCGCAATTGCCAATTGGCCAGCTCACGGTGATGTTTCAGTTCAAGAGGATTTTTATTTAGCTCCATTTGTGGATTCTGACGGAGATGGAATTTACAATCCTATGACGGCGGATCATCCATGTATTCGAGGAGATAAAGCGATTTATGTCATTATGAATGACAAAGGCGATCTTCATGCTTCGGGAGGTGATCCAATAGGACTCGAAATGCACTATATGTTTTATGAATATGTTGGAATTCCCGAGATCGAGAATACAACGTTTGTTCACCTAAAAATAATCAATCGTGGAGTACAAACCCTAAATGATTTTAAGGTGTCAACGTTCTTAGATGCCGATCTTGGTTTCTTCGGAGATGATTATTTCGGTTCCGATGAAAGTCGAAACATGATGTTTTTCTACAATGGAGATAATCTGGATGAAGATAATGCAGGGACTCCAGGATATCAAACGGCACCTCCAGCTATTGGATTGGTTTCATTAGCGAACGACTTTGAATCCATCGGAATTACAGATGCGGGCTCTACAGCTCCTGAGTTTTGGTCGAATATGAACGCAAGAAATGCAAGTGGAGCGTTATGGGAAGATCCAGTAACCATGACTCCGACTAACTTCATGTTCCCTTCAGATCCTGGAAATGTTTCGCAACCAAATTCAGAAGTGACCTTGGCTAATGCTCCTGGAGATCGAAAAGGGATTGCAAACATCAACTTGGGAACGTTGGTCTCATTTTCGGAGTATACATTTGACTATGCGGTTATTTACAATCGAGAAGCGGGAGGAGACAACATTCAGAATGCAAGTGGATTAAAGAATGTGGCGGATGCCGTTCAAGATTTCTTTGATACTACGTTCGTTGATGATTGTTTATTGCAAACGGCAGCTATTGATGAATTGGAGGAAGTGAATTTCTCGATTCATCCGAACCCATCAGTAGGGGAATTTGTCATTGCATTGGGAGATGATTTTACAGATGCAAGCGTGATGATTTCCGATCTTTCAGGAAGAGTTGTGATGCAAGAGAAAGAGTTGAATTCGACAGAAACGCTTATCCAATTGGATCAACCTTCGGGAGTTTACCTTGTTCACTTAACGAGCGATGGAAGAACAACTGTGAAGCGAATGGTATTGAACTAATATTATCATGATATGGTAGGGAGTTTTACATAGTTTACTCCCACTATTCACGGAAAGACTGCTTTAACGAGCAGTCTTTTTGCTTATATAAACGTATGACGTTCAATATTGAAAGATACCGATACGTCGAGTTGGATTTCCTTTCGGATCGTTCACAAGGTTACAAATGAACCATCAAGTAGCGATACAACTCAACCATACACATCATATCGTGTTTGAAGACTTTTTCATCTGGTGTGTGCACATTATCTTCAGGAGCACCAATAAAACACCAATCCATCGGTAAATCGGAATGTTGCAATACACCGCCGTCACTACCACCCGCTGATTCAACTTCCAATTGGTAGTCGACACCTGATTCCTGTGCGAGTTTGATGATTCTGTTCAAATATGAGCGTCTCGGAAGTCCTTTGTCACGCATGGAAATGGCAACACCGCCTCCATGTTTCACTCCATTGGTCACCCATGTGATATCTGAAATCAAATTTTGAATGAGGCCATATTTCTCGTAGAGATAGCGCGCACAAAATCCAACAGAGTTTCCTCCGTGTTCTTCGTAGGTGGAAAAGACAATGGCACCATCCTCCAATGTTTCGGCTACTTTGAGTGCGTTCCAAACACCTAAACGGTTGTCCATATAGGGTGACTGAACGAATTCCTCCGTTTCTCTAAAGTTCGGTTTGAAGGTGAGGAGTGTTCCTCGGTCAAGCACACGATCTGAAACATATTGAATACTTTGTTCTTCATCGGAATCGATCACGATTAACTCGGTTTCAATTTCACCTTGACTATCCGCACCCACAAGTTGCATTCCGTCAACTGTACGAGGTCCGCCCACTTTAATCAACTCTTTTCCATACCCAACGGAAAAACCGATGCTATCCATGTGGGCATAAATCGCCGTTCGTGGATTTCCGAAAATGAGAATCAAACAGTCTTGAAACCCTTTTCCATACACCAATTGGGGTTGAACCTTCCAATTAGGAGAATTCAATTTTACGTAGTCAATGATAAAATCTCTCATTGGCGCCTCATCACTTGCGGCTGCTCGAATCTCCACTAATTTTTTTAATAAATCCATCAGTACTGTCCAATTACATCAATATTTACTGTGTCCAGCGCACTCAACTCAGCTTTAATTTCCTCAGCGAATTTAAGGCTTAGATTTGTTTTTATCGTACAACTTATTTCGAATTCATGCTCGACCATTTCCAGTTGGTGTTTTTTGATGAGGTTCATCACGGTTGGCATGTCGGCATATTCAAAGCGAATGTTTACCCATTCAAATACTTCTCGTTCCACAATCTTTCCGGCGAGAATGGCTTCCTTCGCGCCTGTTCGATACGCGTTGATTAATCCTCCAACGCCAAGTTTTGTTCCACCGTAATAGCGCAAAACAATAATCAGAACATTGGTCAATTCAAACGATTGCAACTGTCCCAAAATAGGTGCTCCAGCTGAGTTTGAAGGCTCGCCATCATCGTTTGCACGGTATTCATCTCCATTCAATCCAAAGCGGTAAGCGTAGCAAAAATGACTTGCCTTGGGGTGTTCAGCGCGAAGTGCCTCCAAGTGTTCTTTTGCTTCATCTGCATTCGAGCAGGGGAGGGCCACACCGATAAACTTCGATCCTTTTTCCGCATAAAAGCCTTCAGATCGTTTGCTTAATGTTTGATATGTCGCGATTTCTCCCAATTCCTTCTCGAACTACTTCAACGGAAAATGAATCTTCGTTACCAATTCATTAGCAGCAACTTCATTCGGGTTGTTGTGGTACGTTTCCAATGGATGAATTTTCTTGTTTACAGGAATCTCTTTATTTCGTTGCATGTTGTACATGGTACTCCAAGCATTTCCGAGATGGTGGTACGGACCAACGTGCTCCAACGTGTAAACATTCGTGGCTGGAATTGTTCCAACATAAAATCCTTCAGGAAGATTCGACGGAGCCGAATTTACGGGAATAGCAGAGCTATATTCAGCTCGACCATTTTTCATGTCCCATTTGTGATACTGTGTAAACGGAGCTCCTGAGATCTCAAGCTTGTTCTCCAAAACAAAGGCATGAATTCGAGGCAAATCTTCGGCCATTTTCTTACCCATTTCCGCTATGGAACATGAAGTACGAACACCAATAAATGTCTGCTCAGGAAGAGATTCTTTCCCAACGAAATTTAACTTTGAGTGAACTTCCCCATCTTCAGCCAAATCTTTGAGAAGACGCAAGCCACGGTCGTAGTCCATGCCGATAAGCATCTCCATCATTTTCTTCATCCAAAACATGAAAAAGGGCAATGAGCTATTCATCACCCATTTCACGTCTGTTTTATTTCCTTTTTCTGTAAGGTAGAAATACGTTTTTGCCTTCGATTTCCAAGGTTTTAGGAATTGTAAATCAATCGAAAGGGATGTGTTTTCCTCTTCCTTAACGATTTTCATTTCACCAGAACCCGAACGCGGACCTTCCCACTCGTAGGATTTCTTGTCCTCCGAAACGGTAACTTTCGCTTCAGGGTCCATGATTAACCAAGGTGACCATGTTTGCCACGTCGAAAAATCATTCAAAATGTGAAATACCGTATCGATAGATGCGTTCATTTCAATGCTGCGTGTAACGGTTAATCGTGGCATAACGTATTGTTTTGTCTGTCTTATTTCTTGAAGTTGTCGGCAACAACCAACTCTTTTGGATTAGCCCAGTTGTAGAATCCTTCACCTGTTTTGGCTCCTTTTTTACCAGCGGTAACCATGTTTACAAGCAATGGACACGGTGCGTATTTTGGATTTCCAAGTCCTTCGTGAAGTACTTCCATAATCGCTAAACAAACATCCAATCCGATGAAATCAGCTAATTTTAATGGTCCCATTGGGTGTGCCATTCCGAGCATCATTACGGTGTCAATTTCTTCAACTCCAGCAACACCTTCATTCAATGTGATAATCGCTTCGTTGATCATTGGCATCAAAATACGGTTCGCAACAAATCCTGGGTAATCGTTCACTTCCACAGGAACTTTGTTCAATTTGCGCGATGTTTCCATGATCAATTCGGTTACTTCGTCAGAAGTTGAATATCCACGGATAATTTCGACCAATTTCATAATTGGAACCGGATTCATGAAGTGCATTCCGATCACTTTGTCTGGACGTGATGTTACCGCCGCAATTTTCGTAATCGAAATAGATGAAGTGTTTGTTGCCAAAATCACATGGTCATCTGTCATGTCATCCATGTCCTTGAAAATTTTCAATTTCAAGTCAACGTTTTCCGTTGCTGCTTCCACAACTAAATCCACACCTTTCAATCCTTCTGACATTTCAGTGTATGTCGTGATGTTTGCTAACGTCGCTGTTTTATCGGCTTCAGAAATCTTCTCTTTTGCTACTTGACGATCTAGATTTTTGGTAATCGTTCCGATTCCTCTGTCCAAATTACCTTGTGAGATATCTACCAATGATACATTATATCCAAATTGTGCGAATGTATGGGCGATTCCATTCCCCATTGTTCCTGCTCCAATAACTGCTACGTTTTTCATGCTTTTTCTTTTTTGTGTAACAAAGATAATAGAAGAATTTATCTCCTAGATATTTGTTGAAAATCAATAGGGAGGATAGGTGAAAACAATTATCTTCGTTTCATAAGCACATTGCGATGGATAAATTGACACTGAACCTGATTAATCAACTCTTTGAAATTGAACGAAAATTGACATCGAAAAAAATCGATGTAGCCGATCGTAATTTGGAGCGAATCAAGCACGATTTGGAAGCCAATAATATCAAAGTGATCGACCCGACAGGTGAAAAATACGAAGATACTCGAACCGATTGTCAGGCAAATATTGTGGGAGAGTTGGGGCGAAATATGGTCATCACCCGAACGATGAAGCCGATTGTGATCGAAAATGGTCCGAATGGCATGGAGCTCATTCAGAGAGGGACAGTAATTGTGGAAAAAGTATAGGATGAAGACAATAAATTATGCCATCGACTTGGGAACAACCAATTCCCTAATTTCAAGAAATGACAACGGTGAAGTGCGTGTGTTCAAAAATCCATTTGGACAACGAGAAGAATTACCTTCTGTTGTTGGATTTAGGGGAGAACGTATTTTAATTGGTGATAAAGCGCTTGAATATTTGGAGAAAGATCCCGGAAATGTTTTTGGAGGATTTAAACGAAAAATGGGGACGGATGAAAGTTTCTGGATCGAATCTCAAATGCGTTCCATTTCCGCCATTGAATTGTCTTCCATTGTATTGAATGAACTCAAAAACTTTGTTCAAGACGATAAGAACATCACGCAAGTCGTAATTACAATTCCTGCTTCGTTCGACACGGTTCAGTCGAATGCAACAAAGAAAGCGGGATACGAAAGCGGTTTCAAGAATGTTGTTCTCTTGCAGGAGCCAATTGCGGCGTGTCTGGCGTTTGCAAATGCGCACAAAAACATCGATAAAAAAGGAAAATGGTTGGTCTACGATTTAGGTGGAGGAACATTTGATGTAGCCATTGTGAATATCGACGATGAAGAACTCAAAGTAATCGATCACAAAGGAGATAACTACCTCGGAGGGATGGATTTCGACAATGCCATTGTAGAGAAAATTCTCCTTCCAAAAATCATTTCAACGGAACGTTGCGAAACGTGGAAAGAAAAGGCCGAGCAGAAAACGAGTGCGTTTCAAAAGTTGTACTACGTTTTGTTGAATAAAGCGGAGACGATCAAGAAGGAATTATCCACTTCTGAGGTGGCAATGCTCGATCTGACGATTGAAAATGATGGAGGAGAAGAGGTTGACCTCTATTTCGATGTCACACGCGATCAATTCAACGAAGTGATTTCAGAAAAAGTCAATTACTCGATGGACATCGTAGATGATCTTCTAAAAGCGAATAACCTGCAAATTTCCGATATCAAGCAGGTTGTTTTGGTGGGAGGAAGTACGCTTGTCCCGCTCGTAAAACAATCGATTGAAACCAAATTGGGAGCTTCCGTCAATCAATCCGTGGACCCAACGAATGCAGTGGCCGTTGGAGCGTCACATTATGCTGGGACGAAAATTGCGCAAGCCGAAGAAGTGGTGGATAAAGAAGAAGTAGTTCTCAATCAAGAGCTTCCATTTGAGGTCGAAATGTCTTACTTGAAGGCGTCAAGAGAACCAAGTGAAATGGTCTTATTGAAGTTTTCGGGTGATTTTAATGGTGTTTACTACCGAATCGTTCGTTCTGACAAGGGATTTGACAGTGGATTGAAGCCTGCAGGACAGAAAAGCATGGAGATGGTCAACCTCGTTCCAAATGTGGCGAATCATTTCGAAGTGCTGTTTTTTGGAGCGGATCAATCGCCGATTGTGGGAAGTACGAAGAATTTAATGATTGTTCATGGACAGTACAATGTAGACGGTCAGCCGCTTCCGAATGATATCTGTCTTGAAATCGACGATTTTGATTACGACCGAACGAAACTTGAAATTGTCTTTAAGAAAAATGACATCCTTCCACTGAAAAAGCGATTGTACAGAGAGTTATCGAAAACAATCGTGAAATCGGGAGAAAATAGTTTGGTCATTAACGTAGTAGAGGGAGATGGACAGAGTTCTCCATCTTCTAACCAGGTGATCGGATGCATTGAGATCCATCCAGATATGTTGGATTTTGATTTGATCAAAGGAACTGAAGTAGAAATTGATATTGATGTTTCCGAATCAAGGGATTTGACCGTCAGTGTCTTCTTACCGATGACCGATCAGGAATTCAAAGAAGTGTTTAGTCCAACGTCTAGAAACGTTAGTATTAGTCGCTTGAATGAAGAGCTTCGTATCTTGTCACGAAAAGTTGAAAAGGAATTCAATTCACTTCAATCAACAGAAAACTACGAGCAGCTTCAAAAAGTAGCGAACATGCGAAAGGAGCTGATTGAGATTAGTCATGAGTTGGATACGGCTGAAAAGTCGATGAATTCCGACTTAAAATATCAGTTAGAAGAACGAAAACGTCGTGTTGCACAGAAATTCGACACGATGGAAAGCGAAGGCAAAGGCTCTGAGGAAAAATCGAGGTATTTGGATGAGAAGGGACATACACTTGAATTGTTCGAGAAATACCCAGAAATGGATCGTAAATACCGTGCTCAATTCAATCAAATTGTCGCTTCAGAAGAAGACATGATGAAATCAGACATGGCGCATTTTGCTCGCGTGAAGGCAGATGAACTGAGAAGCTTGAACAGGCAAATGGGATGGGAGTCGAATGAACACGTTTCTTCGATTTACTTCTCGTACAAACTTTTTTATGCGAACGATTTTACCGATCAGCAAAAAGCCAAAAAGTTGATAGAAGCTGGCGATCAGGCCTTGGACAATAACCGCATGGATGAAGTGAAGATGGTGATTAATCAGTTACATCTTCTGCTACCTGACAACATGAAGGACAATGTCTCGATTAAGGGAACAGGCTTGGGATAGGTGTTATCCAGCGCAAATTGGTCGATCAAAAGCAAAGGAGATGAAATGTCATCTTTCAAACTCTTACATCAATAACTGTAATTTACATAACTCCCTCCTTGGAACAGTTGATAGTTGTCCTTGAGGACGAGATCCTTGGTTCTGTTGCCGTTCAACGAATAGTACTTTTTGGTTAGAACAATATCTTGTGGGCTAACAAGAGCAAAATAACCATTAAACTGTATGTCTTGGGTCTTCTGGGTCCGCGGAGATCGATGGGGGTGTGTAATCGTTTTCGAGTCGCTCCATGCTTTGCCAGAATAGATGAAAAAACATGCGTCATCAGCGGCCTTAAAATCAATTGTATTTCCTGCTTTTACAAAGTGTGAAGTGAGTCCGTCGCCGTACCACATAATCAGAATAGCATCCGATTCGGTTTCGTTTGCAAGGGTGTAATCGAATTCGATAGCAGAAGGTGGAAATGCCGAAAGAATCTTGGGATTCCCTACCGTACTAATTGGGTTTTTCTCATATCGAGATAGACCAATAGAGGCGATCACGTTATGATGTAAATCCAAAAAGGAATTTTCATCGAAATCTACTGTGCCAGGGCGAGTTGGAGGAACACTTCGATAGGTTTGTGTGTTCGGTTGCACTTGTGGAACAGGTTGCGGCTGCGTTTGTTGGTTCCCGCGCTGTTGTCGAATTTGTTCTCGAATACGTTCGAACATTTCTTGCTGAGATTCATTACTTGGAAGGTCGTAAGAAGACGAACTGCCTGAATCGCATCTGCTGGCAACCCTGAAAATCATGAGGATTCCTACGATAACTCCAATAATTACACGCCATGCTGTGTTCGGGTTGTATGAAGTCGATTCTTCCTTGGAGCGACGATAGACTTTGCCGTTTTCAGCAATTAACTGACGGAGATGTTCTGAGCAATTAAGTGTCAATAATTGATTCGTGATATCAACCAAGTTTTTCCCTCTGTCGGGTTTGTGTTGACACATGACCATGAAATTGATAATACCCGCAGCTAACACGTTCGGAAGATTCGGATAAAACGTTGAAACCGTGTTGACGCATTTGTAAAATACGCCATAACTCAAAAATGCGGTGTCTTTTTCAGGATAACGTTTGCTTTTGGAAGCGAGCATTTTCAGTCGCTCACTAAGGGTGATGCAAAAGTTATTCAGCTTCCGAAATGCATGAACTCCGTCGATAGGAGTCAGTAATTTAGTGAAGTGCATCACTTTGTCGAGTTCCCAGAAACTCGATTTAAGAATCACTTTCGACATCATTTTATCAAAGGAAAAAGTCAAATATGGAGAAACAAAACGGGTGAAGTCATCCCATTCTTCTTGTGTGTCAAAATGGATGAATTGTTGTTTGGTACTCTGTGTTGTGACATTCGCATGCTCTAAAAAGTGAAGCAAGACTGGATGGTCAAAAATGGCCTGGTGATACGCTAAATTGGATATGTTCTCGAGTTGGTCGAACAATTCTATAACATCGTTCTTTCCAAGTTCCTTGTCCCCCAGCATTGTTGTTTGGGTGTCAGAAATTTGAATTTCCAACAACAAACGTTTTCGTTCCATCCGAAGCTTCACAGGGTCTATATTCTCCGTTGAAATACCTAGAGATTCAAAGGTGCGGATGGGAGATTGGTATGCAGGGTAAGTTGTCAATTGTTGTGTTAAGTTAAGTCAAAGATAAACGACTTTGACAATTTAGCTTAAATTCGTAAAAGATGGAAGAGCAAAGAACGTATGTTTTGTATGATGGTGATTGTGGATTTTGTAATCGCTCGGTTGCTTTTATTTTGAAGCACGAGCGCGATTCAAGTATTTACTTTGCCGCAATTCAATCATCGTTTACGCAAGAGTTGTTTAAGAAGAATGGATGGGAAGCTCCCAATTTGAGCACTTTCTATTTGATTCGAGATGATATTAAGTTTGAGCGATCTTCCGCAGCATTCGAGGTACTGAAAAACTTGAAGGCTCCCTATCGCTGGCTACGCATTTTTCGTTTTTTACCGAGAAGTTTTACGAATTGGATGTACGACCAAGTAGCAAAACGCCGACAGCGAATTTCAAAAGGATTTTGTGTGATGCCAACACCTGAGCAGCGCGAACGCTTTATTCGATAGGCCGCTCTCCTAATGAAATCAATAATTTCTATCAAAAAAAACCGCTCCAGTTAATGGAACGGTTTTCAAAAATGTGCAAATCTATTTCTTAGTAAGTTGGCACCTTCACTGAAAGTCCAAATTGAAGCAATCCTCCACCGAAAGCTCCAAGCTCAACGTGTGCACCAATATTCTGGGTGAAGTAAATACGTGCTCCTACAGCTAATCTCAAAGATACTGGTATGAGAGCTCCTATAGTAGCTATGTCGTATTCTGCGTTTGGATCAGTTGACCTGAACTGACGATTAGCATGTTTGTAACCTCCAGCGAAAGCAGTATATGCATCAACACGATCGTTTTGAACGAAGTGATAATTTAATCGAAGCATCGCGCGGAATTTCTTTGCTGTGTAATCGTAGTTGTATTTTACATCTTGATACGTCATTGATGTAGTATCATAAACTGAATAACGTTGGTTGTAGTTAAAACCAGAAACTTCGTAGTTGAAATCGAGTCCAATTCCAAAATCATCGGATACCATGTATTCAACGCGCGCTCCATAGCCTAGTTGTCCTCCGTTTACTTTGTAATCGGTAACATCGTCAGTATCTTCTCCATCATATTGATTGTATAAAATACTATTTGCCCAGTTTGGAACACCAATATAAGGATCAATCAAAACAGAACCTTCCTGAACTTGTGTTTGTGCCATAGATGCAGTACTCAACGTAACGGCTCCTATGATTAATAAAATCTTCTTCATAATTATATTGTTAGTCGTGTAATCGTTTGGCTCTCATTTGCAAAGGGTGTGCCAAAGATGTAAAAAAATGTTAATTAATCGACAGGATTAGTTCTTCCGACGAAGTCATTAGCAGTATCCACATGTTTTACACTGCCACATTATGCTCTCTCAAAGCATCATTTAATGAAGTTTTTAAGTCAGTCGAAGCTTTTCGTTGACCGATAATCAACGCACATGGAACCTGAAATTCTCCTGCTGGGAATTTTTTCGTGTACGATCCTGGAATCACAACGCTGCGTTCTGGAACATATCCACGGATCTCTTTGGGTTCTTCTCCGGTTACATCAATGATCTTTGTTGACTTTGTCAAAACAACATTCGCTCCTAAAACGGCCTCTTTACCAACGCGAACTCCTTCAACTACAATACAACGCGATCCAATGAATGCACCGTCTTCAATAATAACAGGAGCGGCTTGCAGAGGTTCAAGTACGCCACCAATTCCAACGCCGCCACTTAGGTGTACATTTTTTCCAATTTGAGCACATGATCCAACAGTTGCCCATGTATCAACCATGGTTCCTGAATCAACATATGCACCGATATTAATATAAGAAGGCATCATGATAACACCAGAAGCAACAAATGCACCGTATCGTGCAACCGCATGAGGTACTACGCGAACACCAAGTTCCTTATAATTCGTTTTGAGCGCCATTTTATCGTGAAACTCGAAAGGACCCACTTCAATAGTCTCCATTTTTCGAATTGGAAAATACATGACAACGGCTTTCTTTACCCACTCGTTCACTTGCCATTCACCATTCTCTAACGGCTCTGCTACGCGTAAGTGACCTTTATCAATAGATTCTATTACATGCTCAATAGCTTCAATGGTTTTCGGATCGCTCAATAAGGCGCGGTTTTCCCAGGCTGCTTCTATTAATTCTCTCATATTTCTAAGTTTCTGGCACAAAAATAAGCATCAGATTGAGTGTTTGGTTGTCTTAATTGCGATTCTTTGCCGATCTTTGCTCCAATGGGAAAAGTAGTTAGTCTTGATTTTGGTTTGAAACGCACAGGAGTGGCGATTTCAGACGACAGTAGAATTTTTGCATTTGGTTTGGATACCATCGAGTCAAAAAACTTGATGCCTTTTTTGGTCAATTTAAAATCGAAAGAGCAATTTTCTACGATTGTGCTGGGAATGCCAAAACGATTGAATAATCAAGATAGTCACGTTTCTGAAAACGTACGACTTCTCAAGTCAGCGTTGGAAAAACAATTTCCCGATTGCGAGGTCGTTTTGCTCGATGAACGATTTACCTCGAAGATGGCATCCGCATCCATGCACAGCGCGGGAGCATCGAAAAAGCAGAAAAAACAAAAGGAGTTGGTCGATAAGGTGAGTGCTACAATTATTTTGCAGTCATATCTGGGACAGTAAGAGTTGTATAAATCAAGTCTGAAATCACAACTTGAGATAGGAATTTGCTAGGAAAGCACTAATTTTGTGAAACAATTTAGAGAGCATGATTTTACCAATTGTAGCGTACGGAGATCCGATACTTAAAAAAGAAGCTGAGGAAATAGATAAAGATTATGAGGGACTTGATGAACTCATAGAGAACATGTTTGAGACCATGTATGAGGCCTCAGGTGTGGGATTGGCAGCCCCTCAAATTGGTAAATCAATTCGCTTGTTTATTGTCGATGGATCACCATTTGCGGAAGATTCTGAAGAAGATGATCCTCTCGCTGAAGGATTGAAAGACTTCAAAAAAGTATTTATCAACCCAATTATCGAGGAAGAGACTGGAGAAGAGTGGGCGTTTAATGAAGGATGCTTGTCTATTCCAGAAATTCGCGAAGAGGTCTATCGAAAAGAGCGCATTGTTATTTCCTATTACGACCAAAACTGGGAGTTGAAGGAGGAAACGTACGACGGTTACGCTGCGCGTATTATTCAACACGAATACGATCACGTGGAAGGAGTATTGTTCACAGACAAAATTTCGCCACTCAAAAAACGCTTGCTCTCTAAAAAGTTAGCGAATATCTCCAAAGGAATTGTGAAGGTACACTACCGAATGAAGTTTCCTTTGAAGAAAAAACAACGAACATAATCAGTAAACGATGAAATATTTTTTAGGATTTGCAGTAATCATGGCTTTTTTCGTCAGTTGTGGCGATGGAGGAGAAGCGGATAAGGATGTGGAGTTTTATGAAACAGACGTTCCAAATGCCGATGTTTTACGGGTTGGAATCAAGGATTTGGAGGACTCGTTGATGCTACTTTCTGAGGATCAAACGGCAGATCGAACACTTACGAACTTGGTGCAGCAAGCTTACGTCGAAAAACTCAAGCTAATGTACCGAATGTATCCAGAGGACAAAGATGCTGCTCACTCACTAAGAAAAGTGTACATGATGTATTCGGCAATGGGAGCACCTGAATTGTCGGTAAAATACGCAGATTCACTCGTAGAAAAGTACCCGAAATACGAGGAAGGTTGGCTGGCGCTTCAAAGCAATGCGATGTATTATGATATGGAAGCAAAGCCTAGAGATAAAGAGAAAGTGCGTTACTATTTGGAGAAGCTGTTGAAGGATTATCCAAATTTAGATCCTCAAATTATCGAACAGGTAAAGTCTAGACTGGAAACAATTGATCTGACTTTTGAAGAATTGATCCAACAGAATAACCCAAGTTAACAGCGCTGTTAACGATGTGTTAAAAATAGGGAGGCTTCGAAAAGATGCATTATATTTGTTTAGAAAGAATTTAGAAATTAACAACTATCAAAATGAAAAAAGTACTATTCTCTTTAATGATGATTTTCGTAGCAGGTTCAATGTCTACGGCTATGGCACAAGAAGTTGCTAAAGGTCCAAAAATTGAATTCGAAAAAGAAACACACGATTACGGTGAGGTTAAATACGGAGGAAACGGTCAATGTACATTCGAGTTCACGAACACAGGTACTGAAAACTTGATCATCTCAAATGCGAAAGGATCATGTGGATGTACTGTACCATCTTGGCCAAAAGAGCCACTTGCTCCAGGAAAAACAGCTTCAATCACTGTAAAGTATGACACGAAGCGTCCAGGTGCAATCAACAAAAGCGTTACAATTACATCAAACGCTGTAAATACACCAACTAAAGTGATCCGAATTAAAGGAAACGTGCTTCCAAAACCAACATCTGGAGCACCAATCAACAATTCAGGAGCACCTGCAAATAACTAAATGAGGCTATTTTTCGCGATCATAATTATAGCATTGAATTCCGCCCTTGGCTTCGGTCAAGTGGCGGAATTTAGTATTGATAAGTCTGTACATAAGTTCCCCAATACAAAACAAGGTGAGCTTCTCACACACGACTACTTGATCACAAACACAGGGGATGCTCCTCTAATCATCTCCGATTACAAAGTAGGATGTACTTGCACAAAAGCAGTGCTTCCAACAGAACCAATCCAACCGGGCGACACCTTTGCTCTCACCGTATCATTCGATACAAAGGATAAATACTACTTTCAAGACCGAACCATTCTTCTCGTTACAAACACAAAGAAGAAAATGCACAAGATTCGATTCAAAGTGAAAGTAGTGCCCAATGAGTAAACCAATACTCTTCATTCTATCTGATATTTACGGGACAATCGAACAAAATTGGATACTTGAATATGAATCACGTTTATTGCGTTCTTTTCAGGTGGAAGTATTCGATTGTAAAGAGTTAGCCAACATCAAAGCAAACGATGTGTCAGATGTACATGCCGAATTTCTGAATGGCGGAATCGAACGCGCTGTGATGGAATTAGAAAGCCTAGAACACCGACCTACAGTAATTCTTGGATTCAGTATTGGCGGCACAATTGCGTGGAAGTTTGCATCGAAAACGAAGACTCCCTCCATATATCTTGTTTCTGCTACACGCATCCGAAAAGAATCATGGAAGCCATTATCAGATATTTCACTGTACTTCGGTGAAAATGATGCGTATCGGCCAAGTGAAAAGTGGATGAATAAGCTCAACCTTAAGGCGACAATTCTAGAGGAAGAGTCTCATGAATGTTACCGACACGAAAAGGTCGTAGAGCTAGTATGTGCAGATATCTTAGAGCCTAAGTAAGCTTCTTAAACAATTTGTGCGAAAGAAGTGGCGCTTTTTTAGTGAATATCAAAATTTGGAACCATCTTTGCAATTGATACTACAAATCAGAATATAGACGTTATGAAAAAATCAATTTTATCACTTTTGATGATCCTCGTAGCAGGAATGACATCAACACTTATGGCGCAAGAAGTGCGTCAAGGAGCCATTATTGAATTCGAAAAAGATGCGCACGATTATGGTGTAATTCCACACTTGGGGAACGGAACATATTCGTTTGTATTTAAGAATGAAGGAACTGAGCCTTTGGTGATTTCAAACGCGAAAGGATCGTGTGGATGTACGGTTCCATCTTGGCCAAAGGAGCCAATCGCACCTGGAAAATCAGCTAAAATTGATGTGACGTATGATACGAAGAGAGTAGGGCCAATCAGTAAGAGTGTGACAATTACCTCAAATGCAGTAAATACTCCCGTAAAAGTATTGCGTATTTCAGGAACGGTATCGGCAGAAGCGGCTCCAGAAGAAGCTGTTGAAGCAGTCGAGGAAGTTGTTCCAGTTATGGAGGTCGTGGAAACAGTAGAGGAAGTTGTTCCAATGACGAAAGCAGAACTCAAAGCAGAGAAGAAGCGATTGAAAAAGGAAGCAAAAGCGAAAAAGAAAGCGGAAAAAGCATCAAGAAAATTGGCGAAGAAAGAAGATAAAATGACGAAGAATCGCCAGAAAGAAGAGAAGGAAAAATAATCCAATTTTATTCTGAAAAACAGTGGGAGTCCATGCTAGTTTAGTTAGCATGGACTTCTTTTTTTGCTTCGAATTCATAAAAATCTGTTAGTATCCAGTTAAAAGCTTGTTAAGCCTGTTAAAGCCTTGTTAATGAACTTTTTTGTGCGTGTTTTCCGACTTAGATTGGCTGAAACAATTTAAAACACATCTTATGAAAAAGTTTATTTCGTCAGCACTAACAGCTCTGACATTGATCGCGTTATCTTTTAACGCTTCAGCACAAAATGCCTCTGTGGAAAAGGGAGCAAAAATTGAATTCAGCAAAGAAGTACATGATTATGGTGAAGTGGAATTCGGTGGAGATGGCTCCTGTACCTTTGAGTTCAAAAATACGGGGAATGTTCCCTTAGTTCTTAGCAGCGTAAAAGGTTCTTGCAGTTGCACCGTTCCGTCATGGCCGAAGGAACCAATTGCTCCGGGAGAAACAGGTGTTCTAAAAGTGAAGTACAATACGAGTAGAGCAGGAGCAATCAATAAAAGTGTAACCATTAACTCGAATGCGGTCAATGCTCCAGTAAAAGTTGTTCGCATCAAAGGAAATGTTCTGCCAAAACCAACGTCGGGAGCTCCTGTAAATACCTCAGGTGCACCTGTAAAATAGAGTGAAAATGAATCGAGTGCGCATCTCATTTTTTAGTGATGATGCGCACACATTCTAAATGCTTCCGTTCAACTTGCTGCCTCGTTCAAAACCTGTTAATATTTCGTCTACTTTCTTTAAAAACATCCCTTCAATTTTCACTAACTTTATTCTCTTGAATTCTACGGGATATGTACATTATATTTGATACGGAAACGACGGGTTTACCCAGGAATTGGAATGCTCCAATAACAGACACGGATAACTGGCCACGCGTCATTCAGATGGCTTGGCAGTTGCACGATGACATGGGACGTCTCATTGAGCATCGTGATTTTCTGATCAAACCTGATGGCTTCGACATTCCATATGACGCAGAACAAATTCACGGTATTTCAACGGAATTAGCGCGTGAGAAAGGAATTGATCTCGTTGATGGACTGCACGAATTCAATAAAGCACTCGAGAAGGCGAAGTTCGTCGTTGGTCAAAATATTCAATTCGATTTAAATGTATGGGGCTGTGAATTCCATCGTATGGGGATTGAAACCGCGATGAATGACATGCCCATCCTCGACACCTGTACGGAAGTCACGGCAAATTTGTGTCAAATCCCCGGTGGACGTGGTGGAAAGTTCAAGTTGCCCACACTAACGGAATTACACGATTACCTCTTCAATCAACCGTTTGCTGAAGCGCATAATGCCACAGCCGATGTGGAAGCAACAACTCGCTGTTTTTTCGAATTGCTGCGCCGAGGCGTTTTTCGTCCTGATGAACTACAGCAAGAAGAGCAATACATTGCCGATTTTCAGGAAGCGAATCCGGAGACAATTGAAAACATTGGACTGGAACACCTCAACCTAAAGGAAGAAAGTGCACGTATTAGAGAAGCACTCCCCACAGAGGAAAGTGTCATCCCGACAGTCGATAAAAGTGAGGCGCAAAAACGCTTGGATGCGTGTTCGTTCGCCCATCTGCATAACCATTCCCAGTTTACGATTCTTCAATCGACAACGCAGGTCAACTCCTTGGTGGCGAAGGCTGTTGGACATGGGATGAGAGCCGTAGCCCTGACGGATACAGGGAACATGATGGCGGCATTTCACTTTGAAAAAGCAATTTCTGGCTACAATAAAGGTGTTCAGGCTCGAAGAAAAGAAGCAGAAGAAAATGGTGAAGATTTCAATGAGCAAGAACTACTTCCCATCATTGGTTGTGAGTTCAATGTTTGTCAAGATCTCACCAATAAATCGCAAAAAGACAATGGATATCAAGTTGTTCTATTAGCGAAAAATAAAAAAGGATACCACAACTTAATCAAGCTGGCGTCCATCGCATATACGGAAGGAATGTACTACGTTCCGCGTATCGATAAAAATGTGATCGAGAAGCACAAGGACGAAATCATCGTGTTAACGGGGAACTTGTACGGAGAAATTGCCAGTAAGATTTTGAATGTCGGTGAAAAGCAGGCAGAAGAAGCACTTATTTGGTGGAAAGAGCAATTCGGTGATGATTTATACATCGAGATCATGCGTCACGGACAAGACAACGAGGATCGTGTGAACGAAACATTGATCCGCTTTTCGCAAGAACATGGAGTGAAGCTTGTTGCCACAAATAATACATTTTACCTCGATCGAGAAGATGCCACAGCACACGACGTACTATTGTGTGTAAAGGATAACGAGCTGGTTTCGACACCAAAAGGTCGTGGTAGAGGTTTCCGTTATGGACTAGACAATGAAGAATACTACTTCAAATCACAAGAAGAGATGAAGGAGTTGTTCATGGATTTGCCAGAGGCAATTGAGTCCATTGATGAAATCATTGATAAGTGTGAGCACTACGCACTTGCACGTGACGTACTTTTGCCAGCCTTCGATATTCCCGAAGAATTCCGCTTTGAAGAGGATGAGGTAGATGGAGGTAAACGAGGGGAGAACAAGTACTTGCGCCACATTACCTACGAAGGAGCAAGAAAGCGATACGGTGAAATTACGCCAGAGATTGAAGAACGATTGGACTTCGAGCTGAGTGTTATTGAGAATACGGGATATCCAGGGTATTTCTTGATTGTAGAAGATTTTATTCGTGCTGCGCGAGAAATGGGTGTTTCGGTAGGACCTGGACGTGGATCGGCTGCAGGATCGGCCGTTGCTTACTGTTTATGGATTACAAACCTCGACCCAATTAAGTACGACTTACTTTTTGAGCGTTTCCTGAATCCTGATCGTATTTCGATGCCCGATATCGATATCGACTTCGATGATGAAGGACGTGGCGATGTGATCAAATGGGTAATTGACAAATACGGTTCAAACCAGGTGGCGCAGATCATTACCTACGGTACAATGGCAGCGAAATCGTCGGTGCGTGATACTTCACGTGTGATGGATTTACCCTTAGGCGAGGCGGATCGTTTGGCAAAGCTAATTCCTGATATTTCACTTAGCAAATTGTTCGGTTTGTCGGATAGTGAGCTGCGCGATAAACTGAAAAACAATACCGAAGACATCAACCGTGCAAACGAGTTGAAAAATATAGCGAAAGGAACCGATCTCACGGCTCAAGTACTAAATCGTGCTCGAGAATTGGAAGGCTCGGTTCGAAATACGGGGATTCACGCCTGTGGTGTCATCATTACACCTGATGACATTACCAATTACGTTCCTGTGGCTTTGGCGAAAGATTCAGACATGTTCTGTACGCAGTACGATAACTCTGTTGCGGAGGAAGCAGGACTGCTGAAAATGGACTTCCTTGGACTTAAAACGTTGACGCTCATCAAGCACGCAGTAAACAATGTGCGTGAACGGCATGGAGTCGAATTAGATCCTGAGGCCTTCCCAATTGATGATACTCCAACGTACGAGTTGTTCCAGCGCGGTGAAACAGTTGGTATCTTCCAGTATGAATCTGCCGGGATGCAGAAATACATGCGTGAGCTGAAGCCAACAGTGTTTGCCGATCTCATCGCTATGAACGCTTTGTATCGTCCCGGACCGCTTGAATACATTCCGTCGTTTATTCGTCGTAAACATGGTGATGAAGAGATTCTGTACGATCTTGATGCCTGTGAAGAATACTTGGGAGAAACGTATGGAATTACGGTCTACCAAGAGCAAGTAATGTTGCTGTCTCAGAAGTTGGCTGGTTTTACCAAGGGTGAAGCCGATACGCTGAGAAAGGCGATGGGTAAGAAGCAGAAGCACGTTCTGGATAAAATGAAGCCTGCGTTTATTGAGCGTGGTGGAGAACGTGGTCACGATGAAGCTGCACTCGAGAAAATTTGGAAGGATTGGGAGGCATTTGCATCCTACGCCTTCAACAAATCGCACTCGACGTGTTATGCGTGGATTGCCTATCAAACGGCTTACCTCAAAGCAAACTACCCAGCCGAATACATGGCGTCTGTTCTGAGTAACAACATGAACGACATCAAGCAAGTTACCTTCTTTATGGAGGAATGTAAGCGAATGGGAGTTCCTGTACTTGGACCAGATGTGAACGAATCCAATTATCACTTTACGGTAAACAAAGAAGGCGCAATTCGCTTCGGACTGGGAGCAATTAAAGGATTGGGGTCTGCACCTGTAAATGCGATTATTGAGGAGCGAAATGAAAAAGGTCCTTTCTTGTCAATCTTCGATATGGCGAAGCGCGTAAACTTGAGAGTTTGTTCCAAAAAAGCATTCGAAAGTTTGGTTTACGCAGGTGGATTCGACTCGTTTGAGAACGTTCACCGTGCACAGTTTTTCAAAGAAGATGGAAACGGAAGAACATTCCTTGAGAATCTGGTTCGTTTCGGATCTGGATTTCAAGACAGTGAAAACTCGTCACAGGCGTCTTTGTTTGGAGAAGATACGGGAGCAAAATTGCCTGAGCCAGTCATTCCTCAATCGGAAGAGTGGGGGAATATCTACGCTTTGAACAAGGAGAAGGAAGTGATCGGAATTTTTATTTCTGGACACCCGCTTGATGACTACAAAATGGAGATTGAAGCGTTCTGTACGGGAAATGTTTCCATGCTGAACGACATGCAGTCGAATCTCAATAAGGAAGTATTGATTGCGGCAATCATTTCTGATGCTGAGCACCGATTCACGCGAAAAGGAGATCCTTTTGGTACAATCACCTTGGAGGATTACAACGATTCGTATAAAGTCTTCTTGTGGAGAGAGAATTACTTGAAATACAAGCACTTTTTGAATCCTGGCACATTTGTTTCGCTGAAAGGTAGAATTGAAGTTCCTCCGAGAAGATCAGAGGTGGAGTTCACGATTCATTCGATTGATTTGCTGTCGAATTTGAAAGACGCGAAGGCAAATAGTCTGAATTTGAAAGTTTCCATGAAGTCGCTCGATCAAATCATGATTACCGACTTGTCGAAATTATTTGATGCGAATACAGGATCTGTTCCGGTGCGATTCACAGTATACGATCCATTGGACAATGTTGAGGTGCATCTGCCTTCAAAATCATTAAAGGTAGATTTAACAAATGAATTGTTTAACGAGCTACAGAAGTTTGATCTAGACGTCCAGATCAAATAGATTACGTAAATCGATCAGTTCGTTTACCTTGTCGAGATTTCCTACTTGCTGGAACGAGTTGATCAAATTCGTTAGCATACGTTTGATAATCGCCGAATTCGAACAGGGTTCAAAGTATTCGCGTAGTTCAGGCTTCTTCAACCCTTTCAAGAAAGCACGAATTTCTTCTGCATCAAAAATGCCTCCTTTGGAAAATGCATTGATGTAAAAGAGGTTGCCGTACTTGTTTTCAGGATCAATGAAGGAAATCATTTTGTCTTCATCCAAATACGTCAGTATAAAGTGATTGGGAAGATTTACACCATAAACAGGCATATCCAACGACCGCGCAATAACGGAATATAGGACGCACAAGCTGAGCGGATTTCCTTTTCGCATTTGTATCACCGTGTTGATACACGAGTTGAGCGGGGAGTGGTAATCTTTCGAATTCCCTGAAAAACCGTACTTCCCGAAAAATACTTTATTGAAGATGCGCACTTTTTCATACGCCGTTTGATCATCGCTAATTTCTAACCAAATATCTTTTCGAATGGCTTGAATTTTCTGATGAATTTCTTCTTCGACAAGATTCGGATATTGGTAACGAGCAATAATGATCGCACCAGCCAAAAGGTCTTTTGATGAGGAAGCAATCCATTGTTTGAGATCGTTCTTCACTTCCGATAATTGAATTTCGTGAATCAACGATTCAACTCTCGATTGAAAGATCAAGCCATAGTCTTCTGTTTCCCAAGAAGATTCCAAAAAGGGAATGACGCTACTACCGCAACTCATTAATTCATCTCGAACGTGACCATAGATGGTTTCGTCTGGATCTTCGATCAAACGTACAAGTGCTTCTATGGATTTTGGGTCTCTCACAGTTCAAAATTACGCTGAAAGTCAACGGTTTTGAGAGGAAGGGAAAATACTTTTTAATGGCGAATTGTTAATTCTGAAGAAAACGACTAGAAAAAAGTGAAACCTTTTGGCATGATAATCGTTTATATATGCACGGATCAATTATTAACACTTACAGGTTAAAACGGAAGGGTCTCGACTAAGGTCGGGACCTTTTTGGTTATAAAAGGTTTTTTATTGTTGGGATAAGTAAAATGAAAAGAGCGTCCTATTTATCTAGCAAGAGAACCTACGTCACACCTTAGACGCGACATTCAAAGTGATACTTCTTCGTCTAAAATCATTAATTCGAAGGGAATTTTTGCTAGCTCACATGCATCAGTCATTACTTCAATATATGGCGCAACTTGCATGTCTTTATCAATCCAATGAGAGTGAAAAACAATGGAAATTCCTTTGTGCTGTTTCAACTGTTTCGCCACAGTTTTACCCAAACGATTGGTTTCAAATGCTTTTAAAAGATGATCGTAGTACGGAATTTTCGTCGAAGGTTCCAACAACCCGAATTTTCCAGATAGAATCATGAAACGCGCTTTGTCCTGTTTCGCAAGTGCGTGAACATAGTCAATACGATCGCTTTCGTAGCGGTCAATTGCCGGAAGGTCTTTTGTCTCTTTCGATTTTTCTGCGGAGCAGTATGTCACGTATACTTTCTTTGCCATGCATCAAATTTAAGATGAATATTGAATATTTCAGCTTTAGATGTGTTTGAACCAGATCAGAAGTGAGGTGTACAGAAGGCCAAATCACATGAAAATGCATTTTATGAAAACACTTCTCATCATACCTTTTCTGGCAGTAACGCTCTTTAGCTTTGGGCAAACCGATATTATCGAACTTCGTTCTAGAAATGCAGCTCTCCATAAGTACAAAAAGTCAACGGAACGGACATTTTATGATCATGCCTCGTCCAATTTCGGGATGGCGCCCACTATTGAGGTAAAAACAGCTGTGTTAGATTCTGTAAAAGCTATTTCAGACACTGTTGCTGTTATGTATACAAGTCGTTATTGCTCACAACGAAATCGGTATGAGGAATATTACCAGCTCGATTTAGTATTGGATACCAATGGGCAGAACAAGAATGTAAATTCCCCAACCAGAGTTCGTCCGAATCCGAGAGTCGGGTCCATGTGGAGACCTGGAGTGGATACAGTTGTGCATCATCCCTTGTTTTCACAGACACATTCTTTGGATAGCGTTAAGCGAGTTCTTGATGAAGAATATTATTTCAATTTGCCTTCAGATTCTATTCGATTTATTGGGTTCGACAATAATCAAGCGATTCAAAATGAAGATGCCGTAACCCCAGTGAAACACAAACGCGAAAAGAAGAACTCCTTTGGATGGGAATTGTTGTTCATGATTCTTTCTCCCATTCTGTTGTTTGTTGGAATGAGTAAATACGTATGGCCAAGTTCATCACCGAACTAGAACTCTTTTGTGGAACCTTTTGAAAAGATTGAGGCATGATTGTGAAAATCGTGTTCATAACATCTTTTTGCGTTCGCTCATTTTCCTTGAACAGATTGTTTATCTTAGATAAAAAATGTAGCCTATGTTCGATGACGGAGAAGAGGACGATTACAACGAGGGGAGAATACAGGAAGATTTAAAACGATTTGAAGCCTTTTTGAATGGGGGCGAAATGGGCTTTTTAGACAGTGACCGCTGGGAAGCTCTATTGGATCATCTCGTAATTAGTGGGCAATACCAAAAAGCGATTCTGGCAAGCGATGAAGCATTGTCGCAGTTTTCATACAACGGACTTTTCAAGTTGCGTCGTGCGCAAGCATTCTCTGGATTGGGGAAGTTGAAGGAGTCGATTCAATTGCTCAGTGAGCTTGAAAGAATGGGAATGCCTTCGTTTGAGTTACTTCTTACCAAAGCATCCGTTTTTAGTCAACTGAAGGATTCGAACAATGCCATAAAGTATTTCAGAGCAGCCATTAGCCAAGCGGAACCAGAAGATCGAGACGAAATATACCTCGATTTAGCGGTTGAATATGAGAATATTGGACAATGGAACGAAGCGCTGAATGTTTTGCAAGAGGCCATTCAGAAGAACCCGCATAATGAAGGAGCGATTTATGAAATTGCTTTCTGCTACGATCAACTCGGAAACTACGAGAAATCCATTGAATGTTATTCCAATTTTATCGATGAAAATCCTTATTCATTCACGGCGTGGTACAATCTGGGAAATGCTTTTCTGAAAGTTGAAAAGTACGAACAAGCAATATGGGCATACGATTATTGTATTTTGATCAATGACGATTTCGGTCCGGTTTACTTCAACATGGGGAACGCCTATCTTTCACTAGATAAATACACCAAAGCCATTGAAAGCTTTCAAATGTCGATTGACTTGGACGGAGATGATCCAATGGCGTATTGTTACATCGGTGAAAGTTATGAGCAACTTGAACGATTAGATCTCGCGAAAAAATTCTACCAAAAAAGTCTAGAGTTGGCGCCCTTACTACCGGAAGGTTGGCTGGGGCTTGGAATTGTTGAAGATTTAGAAGGAAGAACCAAAGAAGGACTGGTTTTATTGCAAAAAGCAGCGGATTTAGCACCAGAAAATGCGGGAATCCTTCATGTGCTCGCAGGAGCGTATGAGAAGCTCGAAGAATACGAATTGGCGGCAGATTACTATCAATTAGTACTGAAATTGGACCCAACCGATTCCGAATGTTTGATGAATTATGTGAATTTATTGAGTCAAACAGTTTCACTTGTAGAGGCCAAATCTTTCCTCAATGAATTCGAAGAAACTGATGCGGATAACGCTTATATTCCGCTACTTAAGATTAACTTGTGGTGGAAGCTAGGGGAGAAAAGCGGAGCGCTTGAATTGTTCAAACAGTGCATCGAAAGAGATCGCGAACATGCCTTGGAGCTATTTGAAATCAACCCAGAGTTGAAAAACGTCACAGAATTTGTACTTTTGGCGGATAATTAGTGAGATGAAAAATTTCGAATTAACCTACATACCCGATAGGTCGGAGAAACCTAGAAACAAAGGAGTAACCATGGTGATGGATAAAGGTCTCAGCCTTAGACAGGTTGAAGACTTCATCAGCAGTTCAGGTCACCTTTGTGACGTTGTAAAGTTTGGTTTTGGAACGTCGTACGTAACCAAAAACCTTCAAGAGAAAATCAACTTATATAAGTCAGCAGATATTCGTCCGTACTTCGGTGGGACCTTGTTTGAGGCTTTTCATGCAAGAGGAATGACGGAAGATTACCTCCGTTTACTTGACAAGTACAATTTGGATTTGTGCGAGGTGTCGGACGGTTCAATCATTCTTGATCACAATGAAAAATGTGAGTTGATCAATCGCTTTTCAAAAGACAGAACAGTAATGTCTGAAGTGGGATCAAAGGATTCCGGAATCATCGTATCCCCTGCAAAATGGGTTCGAATGATGTCAACTGAGTTGGAAGCGGGTTCATGGAAAGTAATTGCTGAAGGAAGAGAATCAGGAACAGTAGGAGTGTTTAGACCGAATGGAACAGCACATACCTTATTGATCAACCGTATCATTTCTAAGGTGAAACCTGAAGATATTCTATGGGAAGCACCAATCAAGAAGCAACAAGCTTGGTTCGTAAAATTGTTTGGACCTGAAGTAAACCTCGGAAATATCGCTCCTCATGAATTGATTCCTTTGGAAACACTTCGACTTGGATTAAGAGGAGATACTTTCTTTGATTTTATGCCAGCTGATTATGCCGAGCGCTTGAAACAAGTGAACGACGAAGACGCTGAACTCGAATTGGAGGACGAAGAGGAATAGTCTACTTCGATGTCTTCTTTTAAAAAGTTTAAGGAAATTTCAGGACACGCAGGAGCTATTTATGCATGTGCGTGTCATGATGGACTCATTTATACTGGAAGCGCGGACAACTATGTAGCTCGATGGAACCCGAAAACGGGAGAGCAAGATAAGTTCGCGATTCAGTTTGGACAATCCGTTTATTCCTTGGTCTTCCTGGATCAGAACAGGTTGGTAGTTGGCCTTTCGAATGGTCATATTCATGTATTTGATTTAGGCGAGAATAAAGAAGTCAAGTTTTTTACGCAACATACCAAAGCGATTTTTGCACTTGCATTTAACGAGTTCAAACAACAATGGTATGCAGCAGATGCAGATGGAAATTTGTCTATCTGGGATGCACAAACATTGAATCAACTGATTTATCTTCCATTAGATTGCGGAAAAATTCGTGATATCGCGATAAACAAATCGGGGAATCAATTTACCTTGGCATGTCAGGATGGAACGCTTCGTGTGTTTGAAAGTGAATTTTTTAATGAGATTCACACCTTCAAGGCACACAAGGAGGGAGCAACAGCTGTTCTGTATCATCCGCACCACGAAAATCAACTTATTTCAGGCGGAAAAGATGCAATGCTGCGTTTGTGGGATGTGCCTGCAGAGATGCAACTAAAGGAAGTTCCTGCGCATAATTTTGCCGTTTATGGTATTCAAGCCATCGATGATGGACAAACGATTCTTTCGGCAAGCCGTGATAAAACAATTAAAGTCTGGTCGCCTGATTTGGATTTTCAGCAACGATTGGATCTAAAAGTAGGAGGACACAAACACTCCGTGAATAAAATTCGTCCGCTAAACAATCACACCTTCGTTTCCGTTTCTGATGATAAAAAGATCATCGTTTGGGAGCGGTAATTTTAATGGAGGAGTTTACTTCGGCCAAGCGTCAATTTGCCACATCCCATTCTGATTCACCCAATTAAGCTGTCCTCGCTCTGAGAAACGTACAAGTGCTGTGCTATCAGTTTGCTCTACCACACTATACTCCAACGAGTCGATCATTTCTTTGCTCGGACGTTCTTGCATCTTAAAGAAAACATCGCCTTCAAAAAGACAAGGTGGCGGACCTACAAAGTGCTCTTTTTTACGCGCTTTTTCTCGCATTTTGTTGGCACATTCTGTCGTCCACCGATCGTATTCGCTTGCTATAAAATCTTCTGAAAAGAATGCTGTTTTTTTCAACCAATCGATGTACTCTTCGAGTTTTTTCTTGTCGAGAGCGTGATATCCGTTTTCCGAGCCAATGCTCTGACTTCTCATTTTGTACAACATGCGACTATTGTCATTGTACCAATCGAAGAACTGTTCCGAGCGCGAAAGAACCGAACTCGCATCATATACTTTATCATTGCCCTTTTCATTTTCCGCCTTCTGTTCTGATTGGCCTTCGTTTGAAGTGGCTGCTGCATCCTTATCCTGATCGTTGGAACAACTGACAATTAGTGCGAGGATAGAAATCAAAAATAGATACTTAAACATAGCTGTTGTGTAAAATAATTGGACGAAAGTTACCCATTTTTCATGCAAAGAACCAAAAATCATCCACGGGTTTTTTACCCCATTGAGTTAACTGTTCTAAAATCTCTTTTTTTCCATCTGGAGAGGAAACAACGGGGATAATTTGGGGGCGTTCAAGTTCTGGAATGATCGAGTAGTGTTGCATCCGAACATCGTAAATATCTTTCCCAATTTTTCGTTCATTGTCGCACACCCAATGAAAGGTATCATTGTAAGATTGAAGCAATCGGGCCATGTCTTTTCCGTTTCTTCCTGCTCCCCAGAGTACAAGTGGACGAGAAGTATCGCGATCCAACTCGTAGAAGAAGCGTAGCTTTAAGTCGAAGTAACGGTTGTCTTTATATTCGTCCCATGTCCTCGAAATTCGATTGGAACGATCGCGCCAAAAATGCAAAACTTTATCAATTCCAACAACGTTCAATCCATGTCGATAAAAGCGAAAACACAAGTCGTAGTCTTCGGGATAAACCAATGGATGAAAGGCATCAACAGCGTCAAAATCATCTTTGTGAATGATCCAGCAATGTGAGGGAATCACGCACTCTTTGTAAATCTCCTGATAATGCGAACTCGTTCGGGCCACTTCGTTCAACCAGCGCTCATACTTCAGAAAACCATCGCCCACTTCGCCTTCTTCCACAAAATGTTCTGTTCCTCCCGCAATCACGGTTCCTTTGCCATATTTTAACCATTCGCGAACGAGTGTTTCAATTTTATCCAATGGCATTTTATCGTCCGAATCCATCCGATTGATCAACTCTCCTTTGACGTGAGCATAACCAACTTGCAATGTTGGAATCAACTTCGGACGATTGCTGTCGAAGTAACGTACGCGCGAATCTTTCTCTGAGTAGGCCTTCAAAATAGCTGGCGTTTCATCCGAAGAGTGGTCATTAACAGCAATTAATTCCCAATTTTGATACGTTTGGTTGAGTATAGAGTCGAGACAATCGGGAAGGTAAGGAGCTGTGTCCTTTACCGCCATTACGATTGAAACAAGTGGTTGCTGATTCATTGTTGAGCTTTCCATGAGTTGGGAAGATTTTGTTCGATTTCAATTCCATTAAAGGAAGCACTTTCTTTTGCTCCGTGGCGTTTCACCCATTCGTACATTTCTTCGAGTCCTTCTTGTAGTGGAACGTGCTCATGAATATTGAAAAAGCGTTCAAATTTGAGATGGTTCGCATATGCATGATCTACTTCTTCACGCTCTTCCAAATACTCAATTTCTGGTTGTACATCTATGACATCACCAATTAGCTGTGCGAGAGTATTCACAGAAAAAACGGAATCGCTTCCGATGTTAAAGGTTTCGTTGTATGCTTCGTGGATCTCCACCGAGCGGGCGATATGGGGCGCAACATCTCGAATGTGTGTGAAGGCCCTTGTTTGATTTCCATCGCCAAAAACAGTCAGTTTTTCATTGCGAAGGAGTTGATTCATGAAGATACCAACCACGTTTCGATACTTATCGCCAATATTTTGACGGGAACCGTACACGTTGTGAGGTCGGAAGATAATGGAATTTAATCCGAAAAGTTCTTGGGCATTTTTTAGATCCAATTCAACCGCGTATTTGGCAATTCCGTACGGATCGACAGGACTGGGTTGTGTTCTTTCAGACATCGGAGGAACGGCGTTTCCATAAACCGCAATAGACGAAGTAAATACGAAGCATTTCACCTTGTGATTTACCGATGCATTGATCAGGTTGATGCTGCCTATCAAATTGTTTTCGTAGTTAAACCGTCGGATAAAATGGCTGAGACCTTCTGCGGCATAGGCAGCAAGATGATAGACGTATTCAATTTGATGTTGCTCGAATAAAGCGTTGATTAACTCGACATCAGTAATGGAACCTTTGACAAATAGGGCGGCTGAGTGAATATTTGCTTCGAATCCACCAGATAAATCATCCAGAACTATGACATGATGCTTCAAACGAAGCAATTCGTCAACTACGTGCGATCCGATAAACCCAGCGCCTCCTGTTACTAATGAAACGGGATTTTCGCCAAATGCGTTTTTACTTGTTGCCATTGTCTATATTATCGGAGTCTTGCGAATTCTTTTTTTCATCTACTGTTGAATAAGAACAATGATACGACCAACGACTGCCACCGATGGCTGCACCTACTAACATACCTTTCCGTTTTGATGAGACTCAAAAATAACAATTTCAGTTATTCTTCTGAGCGAGTAAATATAATCGGAAAGCGAATACGCATCCGTACTGGTCCATAATTGTCGCGTGCTGGAATCCATCTGGGCATTTCCTCTACAATGCGTAGCATCACATCATCCAATTCGGGAGAAATTCCCCGAACTACCTTAATATCCATCAATCGACCGTCAGCTTCCACAATGCAAGATACGTATCCTCGCTTTTGTGGGAAAGAATCTAGCCAATCGGGATTGAAATCATAGGATTGAATGTGCTTTCTTAATTCGATGATGCCTCCAGGGTATTCGGGTTCAGGGTAATTGATGAATTGAATAATGGAATCATTCCAAGGTGTGACAGGCTCAGGGCTCGGTAATTCAAGCTCGGGAGGAGGAGCTATTTGTCCCGTGGAATGAAAGCTAAACACTATAAATAGAAGCGGTAAAATTTTCATGTGTTGATATCCCACAATTATCGAACCACTTATCACACATTAGTAGCGCTTGTCCGAATGAAACGCAACTTTCATAGAATCTGCCTTACTTTTGCTTATTGAAAAACAGATCACTACGATCACTAATTGACAAACCAAAAACCAAAAAAATGAGAAAAATAGCAGGAATTTTCGCGTTGGCACTCGCAGCGACTGTTACAAGTTGTGGGGGAGCAGATGCTGATACTTCACCCTTTGTCGGAAAAATTGACTTTCAAGCTGAAATGATGGGGATAAACACCAAAGGTTCGGTGACAATGGACGCTGAAAATGAGCGTATGACGTACCGCTTGGATGCCCTGGAGCTGTTTATGGGTGTAGACATGACAATGATGGTGGATATGAAAAACAATATGACTTATACTATCTGTCAAAGCAAGGGTATTTACATGGAACAGCCAATTGAAAAGGAGGAAATGAAAAAGGAGCTTCCTTCCAAAGAGGAGGTGGAAAAAGCGAAAAACGAGTTCTTTTCAAAAGTGAAGAAAACGGGAAATTCCAAAGAAATCAATGGCTTGACATGTGAAGAGTATACGTTAAAAGAGCCAGTGGAAAATTTAGAAAGTGGCACGATTTGGGTAAGCCCAACTCTGCTGAACCGAATGACCGTGAACATGGAAATGATGGAAGAACTCAAGAAATTAGGAGCTGAAGAATTGATGATTGGTTTCCCTATGAAGGGATCGTTCCAAGCAGAAGAAGGAAAAGGATCGTTTGAGGTAACAAAGATCACCGAAGGTGAAGCGGCATTAAACGACTTCGATTTGTCGAAAATGAAAAAGCTCAGCGCAAAGGAGTTTTCAAAAAAAATGATGGAAGATTCTGCTATTGGAAATATGATGAATGGATTTGACGACATGGAGAAGGAAGGATTCATGGAAGGTTTGGAAGGAGACATGGAAAGCATCCAGAAGGACTTGGAAGGGTTGAAAAACGTCGATACAGAAGAATTGGAGAAAATGCTTGAAGGCATGAAGGATTTGGATCCAAAAGAAGTAGAAAAAATGATGGAGGCATTTCAATAACCTGCTTCACAATGAATATAGAAATGCTCATCCTTTTCGGGTGGGCGTTTTTGCTTTCACCTCGAGAGTTTAACCAAAACAAGCTGTTTTTTTACCACAAAGAACGCCAAGACACAAAGGTATAATGCACATCACAACAGATTCCCTGATAACTTCCTTGTGTATCAGCCGCAGGATGATCCGTGTCCTTGTGGTTTGATTTTTGCCTCGAGAATCTAAGCAAAACAAGGTGTTTTTTCACCACAAAGAGCGCCAAGACACAAAGATATAATGCGTATCACAACA
>JABXHO010000143.1 GCA_013373595.1 Flavobacteriales bacterium
CAAGGACACGGGCTTGACGGAGTCAAGACACAAAGTTGTGTTGGTTTACTGTGGAGGACGCAGAGGTGTAATTTGAATAGTTGCTTTTTGTGTTCTAACACTCATTTAAACCATGGGAATCCTTGTGAACTTCGCGACTTTGTGGTTGTTTTTTTTACCACAAGGACACGGCTTGACGGAGTCAAGACACCAAGCTGTGTTTGGTTTACCGAGAAGGATGCAGAGGTGTAATTTGAATAATTACTTTTCTGTTCGAATACTCATTTGAATCATGGGAATCCTTGTGAACTTAGCGTCTTTGTGGTTGATTTTTTCACCACAAGGGCTCGGGCTTGACGGACGGAGTCAAGACTCAAAGTTGTGTTTGGTTTACAGGTGCTATTTCATTTCGAATACATAGGTCATGGTGATGTTCTTCGATCTAGATGTTGGAACCTTACCGCCCCACATTTTTTTCTGTATGTTTAGCATCGGCTGCATGAGCTCCATCATTTCGTCTCCGTAGAGCGCATTTCCACCGTTTCCTTCCGAAATAGTGACAACTTCACCAATTTTCTTATTTGCTGTAGCTGCAATCATAGAAGCTTTATCCTTTGCTTTTTGCATCATCTTTGGGAAGACTTCAGCGTTCATTGACGATAATTCAGCAAATTCAACACTGGTAAGTTCACCGTAGGCATCGTCCATCTTGAGAACTACTTTTCCCAGTCGATTCAGATCATTTAATGTACCTACACGTACCTCAATTTCTTCACGGTCGAATGCTTCCGTTTCATCATCCATTTGCTCTGGATTCACATCGTATTCACCACATGCTTTCACTTCACATTTGAACCCGTACGACTTCAATTCCTTCGCCATTTCTTGAATCGATTTTGGTGGAATTGGAATGATTTCATCCATATCCGTTTCATCCTCATCTTCTAAACCTTCCAAGTCGCCAAAGTCGATCCCAAATGGATTACTGGAACCGCTTTTATTGTTCGAAACCGTGTAGATGTATTCACTAACAGGAAGTTGAACTTCTTCCTTTACGGTTACTGTAATGGTATTGGACTGCGAAAAACCTTGAAAACAAAGACTTGCAAACAGAATTGTGGTGTAGATGAATTTGTACATTTCGTTAGATTATTACTTTCAGCAAAGTTACTCATTTTGCCATTGTTGTGGGATGTAGAATTCAAATATTGAAAAAATATCGCACCTTGTGTTACTTTTCCTTTGTTCGAAACACTTAACGATTAAACGCAAGCATTTTTTGTGATAAATTGAGCAATGAAGGACCATTAGAGCGTATGATTCAATCGAAACAAGACCATTTTTTAGCACTTTACGAGCCTGTCCATGATCGGTTCGAGCGTTTCTGCAGGGCGCGTGTGTATGGAGAAATGGAGTACACCGATTTGATGAATGAAACCTTATTGGTGGCCTTCGAGAAGTTTGAATCGCTTAAGTCTGATACTTCTTTTCTATCATTTTTGTTCGGGACAGCCGTGCGGATATTGGCCAATAATCGCCGCAAAATGAAGCCTGAGCGCATGATTACAATAGGGAAGGAGTGTAACGCTTCCTCCTCAGAAACAACTGATCGGGCCACAGAAGTAGCGTTGCTTCACCGCGCATTGTCGGAATTGAATGAGGAGCAACGGGAAGCATTGATTTTATTTGAAATATCTGGATTCAGCATTCGAGAAGTGGCAGCGATACAAGCAGTCAGCGAGGGGGCGGTTAAACAACGATTGAAACGTGGAAGAACGCGACTCACCGAAATATTGAGTTACGAAGCGGTACTAAAAACAGGAAAGGAGATCATTTAATGGAACAGCAAAAACACATATCCGATTTATTTGAGTCTGCTCGAAATGAAGTTCCCGTAACTAGCTTTTCGGAAATGAAGGGCGAATTCCTAGCGAACCTTGCTGCAGGAGGTACGACTGTAACAGCAACATCTATTGCTCAAAAATCACTTTGGAAAAAATGGCTTGCAACATCATTTAAATTTAAAGTATTCATTATGATAACAATAGCAAGTATTTTGACAATCAGTTCAATACTGATTAGTTTGCAATTGACGGGGAATTCTTCGGAAGCAGACAGAAATGTAGATCATCCTAACGAAGAATCAGTAGAAATTATTGAAGTGTTCAGTGAAAATGGCGTTCAGAAAACAACGGTCTATAACGAAAAGCGGGAAGTCCTTCATGTCACAATTGATTCATCAAAAGGAGCGAAGTCGAAGGCACAAATAATTGAACTAGACACGAAAGTTCCTGAAGTGCTCGACCATAAAGAAATGTTAGCCATTGAGCCAATGGATGTTCGAGTTACAGAAACAACGATAGGAACGTCGGACTCCCTAAAGATGATGAAGTTTGTAGTTACGGAAAAGACAACAAACGAAGAGATCGAGCGCATTCAAAAGCAGGCGATAGCGGCAGGAATAGATTTCACCTTCGATACAAAGGTTCGAAACCATAAAATCAAGCGGTTATCAATGCGTATGAAAAAGGGAGGTTACAGGTGGTCGTCTAAAATAACGGGGACCGATTCATTTTCCTTTGATTTTGGTTGGTGGGAAGATGTGAATGGAAATTTCGTAAAGTTTATCTGCAATAAGGACTTAACAATGGAGTGCGGGGATTGTTGATTTTTCTTTTCACCACAAGGACGCGAAGTTCACAAGGATTTACGTTGTTTAAGTAATAGTTTGAACTCATAGATTATATTGTTGAATACCTCTGCGTCTTTGTCTTTTCTGTTATAGAACTTTGCGCCTTGACTCCGTCAAGCCTTTGTCCTAGTGGTAAAAAATTATCAACCACAAAGTCGCAAAGTTCACAAGGGTTTGGTTTACGTTGTTTAAATACTAGTTTGCACTCATAGTTTATCATGTTAAACTCCTTTGCGTCTTGGTATTCTTTGTGGTAAAACTACCCGCAGAGTTGTGCCTTGACTCCGTCAAGCCCGA
>JABXHO010000038.1 GCA_013373595.1 Flavobacteriales bacterium
AACAGTTGGGTGTACGCTGGTTTCGATGAAACGTACAAAGCGATGGGAGTCGATTTTGATAAGTTGTATTACGAATCGGATACTTTCCTACTCGGAAAAGACCTCGTTGCAGACGGACTTTCAAAGGGTATTTTCTTCAAAAAGGAAGATGGTTCTGTTTGGATCGATCTAACGGATGAAGGATTGGACGAGAAATTGGTACTTCGTTCGGACGGAACAGCGGTTTACATGACGCAAGATTTAGGAACAGCTGTCGATCGTTACAATGATTATTCTGATTTAGAAGGAATTATTTACACGGTTGGAAATGAGCAAGATTACCACTTCAAAGTGTTATTCCTCATCTTGAAAAAATTAGGATACGCTTGGGCAGATAATTGTCATCATCTTTCCTACGGAATGGTCGAACTTCCGAAAGGAATGGGACGAATGAAGTCGCGTGAAGGAACAGTTGTTGATGCCGACGATTTAATGGAAGATATCGTTGAATCGGCGAAGGAAATGACGCAGGAGCGCGGACACATCGAAGGGATGTCGGAGGAGGAAAAGCATGCCTTGTACGAATTGATCGGAATGGGAGGACTGAAATATTATTTATTGAAAGTTGATCCCAAGAAGAAGTTGGTTTTCAATCCGAATGAGTCAATTGAGTTGAATGGTAACACAGGGCCATTTATTCAATATACGCACGCTCGAATCAAATCATTGATGGCAAAAGCGGAAAGTGCAGGAGCACTAGAAGGTGTGTCTGAGTTGTTGCCTGAAGAGAAATCCATTGTGAAGCAATTGGTAGAATTTGAAAGTGTCGTGGCTGAGGCAGGAGCGAATCATTCTCCAGCCCTAATCGCGAATTATACCTACGAATTGGTAAAACAGTACAACCATTTCTACCAAAGCGTAACAATTTTGAAAGAAGAAAATGCAGAGCTCCGCGCCATGCGTTTATTATTGAGTGAAAATGTAGCGAAAGTGATCTCGCTTGCTATGCGTTTGCTTGGTGTACAAGTACCAGAAAGAATGTAACAGCATGAGCTCACAGATAGAAGAAGGATACGAGTGGATAAAGAAGGTCTTCAATTTTATGCGATTATCGTATGAAAAGGAAGATAGCCAACTGATTCATGAATCAATTGAAAAGGCAATTGTCTTTCGAGGAACCAATTTTTGGATTCTCATCTTCGCCATTTTTATCGCTTCGGTTGGGTTGAACATGAACTCGACAGCTGTGGTTATTGGAGCCATGCTTATTTCACCACTTATGGGACCAATTAACGGAATTGGATACAGTGTGGCGACTTATAATTTTGATCTACTCAAACGATCCCTGAAGAATTACAGCTTTGCGGTGTTAGGTGGATTGTCCGCTTCTACAATCTACTTCTATCTTTCTCCGATTCACGCTGAGCATTCTGAACTATTATCGAGAACGAGTCCAACAATCTACGATGTCTTCATCGCTATGTTTGGTGGTTTGGCAGGAATTGTAGCCATTTGCAGTAAGAACAAAGGAAACGTTATTCCAGGTGTGGCAATTGCAACTGCTTTGATGCCACCGTTGTGTACCGCTGGATATGGAATTGCAGAAGGAAATATGAATTTCTTCCTCGGTGCGATGTATTTGTTCTTGATCAATTCGGTGTTTATTGCACTGGCAGCGATGTTGGTGTCTCAAGTTTTGAAACTGCCAAAACGAAGCTTTTTGCTCTCGCGTGAAATCAAGAATACAAATATCTTGGTGGGAATTGTGATCTTATTGACAGTGATTCCTAGTGTTTACCTTGGAATCACTTTGGTGCGCAAAGAAAAGTTCACCAAAGCCGCGGAAGAGTTTGTTACAGATGTGGCAAATTGGGAAGGTAATTATTTATTGAAGGACGAGGTAAATGGTGACATGAGAACAATTAAGTTGGCTTATGTCGGAAATGAAATCGATAAAACTTCTCTGAAACGTTTACAAGACAAAGCCAAAGATAAAGGATTGGGGGATGCGAAGATTACCGTAGAACAAGGTTTCCAGTCTGGATTAATGGAATCGGATCGCGATAACAAAAAGCAAATTGAACGACTTCAATCGGAGGTGGTTCATGTGCGTGAATCAATTCAAAACAGTGAATCAAAACTTGATAGTTTGTCGCGCGTTCCAAGTGAAGGAAAAGATATTTTGAAGGAAATCAATGCATTTTTGCCACAAATTAAAGGTTGCTCCATTAGTTCTTCACCGTATTTCTCATTGGAGTCGGAAAAAGAACAACACATCCCATCAGTTCTCTTAGCACACGACAAAGATATATCGGATACTGAGAGAGAAGGAATCCGACGTTGGTTAAAGCAAAGGCTGAAGGCAGACTACGTCATTCTCAATTTTCGTCGTCTGTAATTCCACAGCTTCAACAGGAGAAATACGTTCAAAATAAAACTGAAGAAGAGGAGGGAATAGGTTCCCACAACTGTCCATCTGTCGTTGGCAATAAATGCCGACGTAGGGTCTGAAGTGCCAAAAAATCCAAGGGAATAATTCGCACCAGAGGCGGCATCATTGTGCTCTGGATTTTGGTCTGCAACAGATGGGTTCAATAGGCTTTCCTTTTCAAAAGATAGATCAGAGAATTCTTTAGAACCCATCTGTTGCGCCTGACCAAAAACCGAGACAATTAAAAAAAAGAAAAATGTCAAGGTTCGAAACATATATGAGTAGTATAGTTCGTACTCATAAGAACGCACGTCACTTTTCATTGGTTGGAAAAAAAGTGAAAAAAAAGTGAAGTTTTTAGTTAATGATCTTTTTTACAGGAAGTTGCTTTTTAGAGACGTGTACAAGTCGTGAAGTGGAAGTCCCATGACGTTGTAATAACAACCTTCAATTTTCGAAACACCGATGTAGCCAATCCATTCTTGAATTCCGTACGATCCTGCCTTATCAAAGGGCTCGAATTTTTCAATGTAATGCTCAATTTCAGCTAAAGTGAGTTCGCTGAAAAATACTTCCGTACGTGTGGAAAAGGTGAGTTGTTTCTGGTTCGATGTTAAACAAACACCTGTTATAACGGAATGCGTATTCCCTGAAAGTCTGGAAAGCATTTCTTTTGATTCTTCAGCACCAGCTGGTTTACCTAGCACTTCATCACCCAAAACAACAATGGTATCTGAAGTCACGAGAATTTCATTCTCTACCAATTGATCCTTTAATGGAGCAGCTTTCAATTTTGCAAGGTATTCTGGAACATCCTCTGCCGCTAATGTCTCTGGATAAACTTCTTCGACTTCTTTGGTGCGAATTTCAACGGGAAAACCGAGTTCTTGAATAAGGGCTTGTCGTCTTGGTGATTTCGATCCAAGAATCAATTTTATATTAGACATAAGTCATTATTATTTTCCAGTAAACGGGCGTCAATAATCCAACGGTCATTGCCAATTTAATGCAATGATTGACGCGTCGAAAGTCTTTCTTTGTTTTTGCTGATAGGGCAAGCACAATTGTTAATAGAATGATGGCACCTGCGGCAATTCCCGGTGCGATATTCGTAAAAGTAAACGATTCAATGAGGTAGAAGAGTGCTCCTGCTGTTCCCATTGCAATCAACAATACGAGTACCGTGAACCATTTACTTTTCGCAATTCCCCAAGTGATGGGAAGCGTTTTGGCATGCAGTTTTTTGTCTCCCTCGACATCTTCCATGTCTTTAATCACTTCTCGTGCTAAGTTCAAAAGGAAAGCAAACACGGCCAATCCGGTGGAAATATACAAGATCATTTTAGGCGTGCTCCCCTCCATATTGAAAGGAAATAATTGCACATTGTACCATTCAGGATTTGTCTGATTGTGTTGAAAGAAGAAAATTCCAACAAGCACTGGAACCAATGCTGTTAATGCTGCAATGAAAATATTACCGATTAAAAAACGGCGTTTCAAGTAGAGTGAATAAAACCACAGCACGTTGATAGAAAAGAGGTGGATGAATAGGTACCAAAACGAATCCATAATCCACGAAAGATAAATCGCAATGCTGAATGCAATGATATTAATGGTCCAGTGCATGAAAATTGCCGATCGTTTCTTGATGTGTCGCGTAATGATCAATCGTTCGGGTTTGTTCACACGGTCCGCACGTACATCAAAGTAATCATTGATGATATTTCCTCCAGCGGCGATCAAAACGGTCGAAAAAACCAACCAAAAGAACGGCCAATCGGTTACGATGAACGTACAACTGCAACCTTCCATTGGATCAAAATACCATCCTAAGCCATACATTGTCAATGCAATGATGATTAGGTTAAGTGGTCGTGTTAGTCGCAGTAAGTGCATTTATTTCAATGTTTTGTACTCTGTTCTACGGTTTTTCTGATGTGCTGCATTTCGTTCAGCTTCCGTTGGTAATTTCGCAATTTCTTCATCTGAAATAATCGGTTGCGTTTCACCATATCCTTTGTATGCCAATCGACTTTCGTCAATTCCTTTCTCGATGAGATACAGGTATACAGATTTCGCACGAGCTTCAGATAATTGTTGGTTTTCGTCCGCATCACCGCGTGTATCGGTATGACCGCCTAATTCAATTTTCAAGCTTGGATTATTTTCCAAAAATGCCACCAACTTATCTAATTCTACAAACGATTCTGGTCGTAGTTTCGATTTGTTCAAGTCGAAGAAGACATTTTCCAATGAAACTGGAGTGTCTATCGTTAACGGAACCATGGGAACATCCATATGAACAGCATCCAGTCCTTCGGGCTGCGTCATGTTGAAATTCTTTGAGAAAAATGAGTAACCGGGGTAACTCACATTCAAGGCATAATCTCGGTTAACAGGCAATGAAACCATGAATTCTCCTGTTAAGTTATCCGCTTCTGAATACACCACTTCTTTGCCTGTTTTCAGGTCGATAAGTTGGAATTTTCCTGGAATTGGACGTCGTGTTGTAATGTCGTATACCACTCCTTCAAAGTAAAGTGTACGTGTTGGGCGCAAATGCTCAGGCATTACGAAGTAATAAATGTCTAAATCACCATATCCACCCTCACGATTCGATGCAAAAAATGCAATTTCACCTTCTGGTGATACCATCAATGAATTCTCGTCGTATGGAGTGTTAATTGGATAACCGAGGTTGATTGGTTTCCCCCACGTTCCGTCATCTTGCAAACGCGACATAAATAAATCAGATCCTCCCATCCCCACATGCCCGTGAGAAGCGAAGTACAAGGTTTTTCCATCAGGGTGAATCAATACAGATTCTTCTTTTTTCGGTGTGTTGATGTAATCGGGAAGTCGTTCTGCTTTTCCCCACGTTCCGTCCTCTTGAAGACGTGTAACGTAGATGTCAGAATTGTCCGTCGCATTTCTTCCACGAAGTCCGCGGATGAAGTACATCGTTTTCCCATCCGATGAAAGTGAAGGCTGAGATTCCCAATGAAACGAGTTCACATTTCCAGGTAAGTTGATGGGATCACTCCAACGCGAGCCTAATTTCTTCGTGTAGAATAAATCACAACTCCCATGTCCCATTCGATTCTCACCGTAATCAATTCCTGTAGCATCTGGACACGCGACAAATACGAGAGATCGACCATCGGCTCCAAGGGTTGGTGCTCCTTCGTTGTTAACGGTATTTACATTTTCAGGCATTGCAATTGCTTTTCCCCAAATGTTGTTGTCGCCTAGATTGGAAACATAAAAGTCTTCTTGTTCTTGGAATTTTCCTCTAACGCGACCATCTTCGATACGTCGAGTAAATAAGATTGTTTTTCCGTCGACAGTAATGGTTGGGAAATATTCAGGATCTTCCGTGTTGATACCAGGTCCAATGTTAATCGGATTGAAATCGATTGGATTTTCCAACGCTTCTTTAGCAAAAACACAACTAGCGCGCATTTCTCGAGCTTGCGCCTGTAAATCTTCATGTCCGTGTCTATTTGCGAGGAAAATATCTAAGTTTTTTATAGCGCCACTGTAGTCACCGGTTGCTTGCTGTAAGTTCGCCAAGTAGAAGTTCGTACTATTCGAATAACTATGCCCAGGGTTGATTTCTAAGGCGCGCTTGTAGTGCTTAATGGCTTCGTCATATTCTCTCAAATATTCAGCAAATTCTCCAGCAAAGAGGTGTGCTTCCAGAAAATTTGGATCTTTCTCAATTGCCTGATTCATCAATTTCAATCCAGTTCGATAATCAGGACCGTTTGTTTTAGGATCAATTGATTGGCGTGGGGCTTCCTTTCCTTGTTCAAAGAGTTTAATTGCTTTTTTGCTCTTTGTGGAATAGCCACCATTACGAGGTTGAGCAGTACTGCAAGCAACCAATGAGAAAATAGAAATAAAGAGAATGATGTATTTCATAGCTATGGAATATTCATGAATTTATGCGTTTGTAAAGAAACCTTCCACTGCGGATGATTTTTTACATACTCGATTATCAAAGGCAAAAACCGTTCCTGTTTTGACCATTCGGGCTGTAAGTACAACATACAATCCGACGGAACTTTTGCTGCGTGCCCTTCTGCCCATTCGAAATCGGAGGGATGTGCAATCACAACTTTCAGTTCATTGGCCTTTTGATACGCTTCTTCATTTGGAGCCTTGAATTTTTTCGGCGAAAAGCAATACCAGTCTATCGCGCCACGAAGTGGATAACATCCCGATGTTTCAATGGCCGTTTCGATTCCGTTCGATTTCAACTCGTCAATGAGTCGCGTTAAATCATACATGGCAGGCTCTCCTCCTGTAATCACACAAAAGTCTGTTTCGGCGTTTACCACCTGTTGAACAATGTCATCAATGGACATGATTTCATGTAATTCAGCGTCCCAACTTTCTTTGACGTCGCACCATACGCAACCTACATCGCATCCTGCAATTCGCACGAAGTACGCTGCACGACCGCTGTGTCTTCCTTCACCCTGAATGGTGTAAAAATGCTCCATAATGGGCAATTCAACAGAACTGTTTACCTGAGATCGATTCATCGTAGTAAAGATAGATTAAATCATAGAATGCGCGTGAATTTCGAATGAGAATTCAGCATAAATCAACCTTAAATCGCCTCAACTTCGTCGATTTCATTCAATCGGAGCTCGATCTCGCCTTTTTCATTCGGGGAGAAGTTTCGCTTGAATTTCATGCCTTCAATCCATTGGCTGCCAGCGAAGGAACATTTTTCAATGACATTTTGAGCGAAGGTTTCGTCGAAGGCTTCCACCATTACCAACAATTCTGCTTCCCTTGCTTTGATTTCCTCAGCGTTGAGCTGATAAAACGGAGAATCTTCCGTGATCTTGTGCACAACAGTCCATGTTAAAGGGAAGAATTGAATGTAATCAAGTTCAAGTGGAATTCGGTGAAAGGATCGATTTTGACTCGCGTCGTTCATCAATAATGTGCAATTTACACTTGCCTTGAGGAGAACAGAATTCCGCATGTTGACCATTTTGAACATGATCGCTTTGCCGTCTTCAAAATCCGTTAAGATAATGTTTTTTGCGAAGGAAATTTTACTAGATGGTTTGGAGAATCTACCGTAGAGCAAACCTGTTATCAAAGCGAAATACATCAATCCAATAAAGGCTTCGATGGTTGAAATAATTCCTGCTGTTGGACCAACTGGTGCTAAAAAACCGTATCCAACTGTGGTAAATGTTTGAACGGAGAAGAAAAAAGCATTTAAAAAGTAGTTTGATTTTTGATTGATCCCTGAAATATCTTCGATTCCGCCAGCCATATAGAAAGCGGCAAAGAGAATATTGATGAGTAAATAGGTAGAAATCGTCCAAAGGAAAAAGGTACCCCAACGAATCTCCGTCAGGTACTTGTACATGTCGCGAAAGCTGTGCATGCCACCCAATCGTTTGATGTTGTAACTACCATCTTCATTGATAATTCTGGAAACGTTACCGTATTTGGAACCAACACCTGGATCTTTTGCTTCACTCATGAAACAAAAATACGAAAGTTTCAATCAGAATAATAGGTACTAAGCTGAGGGAGTGTTCAATTCGCAAGCGTAGCTCTCCACTTATTCCGGAGTCTCCTTTGTTCGGTAATGAATCGCTTAAGTGCTTGGTCATATTCTTTTTTATCAGAACCTGACTGCACGTTGGACAGTGATTGAAATGATTCCTTGATGAGTTGCAGAATATTCGAGCCAATGAGAATTTCAGATGTCTCGGTACTGAATCGGTAGTTTTTGTACACATCAATAATGCGTTGTTTGTCAATTTCCTCCTTTTCAGTCGGCTGTTCAATCTGCTGAAGATCTGCCAATAAGGGGAGAAGACGTGAACTCAGGTTGATAAAATGTTTCAAGACGAGAAGTGCCTGATTCACATTCTGAATGTCATTAACCGATATGTTGACCGTTTGTCGCATCTAATTCTAAGACGTACGTAAGAATGTAAGCGTTGGATTTCATCCTCCTTCAATGAATATTCCGTAGGGTTTGTTGAGTGAACGGATTTTCCTTCTGAAGAAATGGTTTTCGAAATACAATCGTGTTTTTAGATATATTTGCAACAACCTTATTATAGATTGTATGAAGAGAGTTTTACTTTTTGCATTTTCGGCTGTATTGGCTGGAAATGTTTCTGCCCAAGGGCAAATTGAAAATTCCGATTTGGAATTATGGGAATCGGTTTCAAGTGATTCCGAACCTGTGAACTGGAACAGTTTCTTGTCTGCGCAGGGCTCATTGACGTGGGCGGCAGCAAATCAAATTGAGCAATCCTCAGATGTGCACGCTGGATCACCAGGAACGTCGAGTGCGCGAATTTGGACGAGAAATGCTGGTTTCGGAGTGAAAGCGAATGGAAACATGACGCTTGGTAGAATCAACATGGGGTCAACAACAGCGAGTGATCCTGCGAACCACAATATTTCGTTAACGGCAGATCCGAACTTTTCGGAGGCATTGACAGATACACCAGATTCAATTGTGTTCTGGGTAAAATACAACGCTGCCAACAGTTCGAGTGAAGCAAGAATGAAGGCAACATTGCACGATGATTACGATTACCGCGATCCAGAAGATGCGGCATCATCAGATCACGTAGTTGCAACTGCGGAATTAAACTACAGCCCAACAAACGGATGGGTGAGAATGTCGGTTCCTTTTAACTACACCGGACCAGCAACAGTAAATTCGTTTATTTTGGTAACGTTTGCGTCGAATGCAACTCCAGGTGGAGGAGATGTGGATGATGAAGTGTACATCGATGACATCGAGTTGATTTACAATGCAAACTCTACGCAGGAAATTACGCAGAACGAACTGTACGTATCGATGGATAACACATCAAATGTGATCAAGGTGTACGCTCCAAACAAGTTGGATGGAGAATATGCTATTTACAATGCCGTTGGTCAAAAAGTTCAAACAGGAGCGTTGAGTTCATCAATTGATTTTGATGCAAATCCTGGAATTTACTTTGTACACATCTCTACGGCGAAAGGAAGCCACAAATTCGAGATTTACAAGAAGTAAAAGATTACTATTTTTAGAAGCTGATTCTGTTCCATTGTGAGCGAATCAGCTTTTTTTTTGTGCCTATGAAGACAATCGTTTTGATATTCGTTAGTATCTGCTTGACATCTAATTTATGGAGTCAATCTGAAGGAACAATTAATGGGTTTGTTCGCGACGAAAAAGGAAATCCTATTATTGATGCTGCGGTTATCTACAAGAAAGATATCACACAAGGCGCACTTGCGGATGAGAATGGCTTCTACGAAATGACGGTTCCTGCTGGCGAAGCAAAGTTGATTTGTCGTTATTCGGGTATGGTTCCTGATACGATTACTGTTGTCATTGTGGCTGGAGAAACGTTAACCAAAGACATCATTCTGAAACCGATCATTACAGATATCGAAGGGGTTGATGTGAAAGTAGGGAAGTTCGATAAACCGCTCGAAGATCAAACAGTATCAATGGAAATTATCCGTCCTGAATTGATCGAGAATAAAAACACGCGAAGCATTGAGACCGCTTTGGATCAAACACCTGGGTTAAATATTTTGGATGGAGAGCCACAAATCCGTGGAGGAAGTGGATTCACCTTCGGTGTAGGTTCGAAAGTAGCAGTAATTGTGGATGATATGCCTATGCTGTCGGGAGATGCAGGACGTCCTGAATGGGGATTTATTCCTGTAGAAAACATTCACCAAATTGAAGTGATTAAAGGAGCATCTTCCGTACTTTCTGGTAGTTCAGCATTGTCTGGAGCCGTTCACATTCGTACGAAGTACCCAGGATTAAAACCACTGACAAAAGTGAATGTGTACTCTGGTTTTTATTCGAAGCCAAGTATCGAAGGAGCAACTTGGTGGACGGGAACTCCACTTATTTCAGGAGCGAACTTTTTACATTCTCGACAAGTCGGAAATTTGGACGTGGTGTTAGGGGCTAATGTAAACTATGATCACGGATATATTGGGCCACCCAAAACGGATAGCTTGGTGTACGAAGACACGATTTCGTCATTCAATGAACAACAAATGGCTTCGAAACGAGCGCGTTTCAATTTCAATCTGCGTTACCGATCAAAGAAACTCAAAGGATTGAACTACGGGATTAATGGGAATGTTATGTTGGCCCAATCGAATTTGGCATTTGCATGGCTCAACGATTCATCAGGATTGTACCAAGCATATCCTGGAGCAGTCTTTTTACAAGATCAATTCATCTTCAATATTGATCCATTTTTGAACTTCCTAACCGATACCGATGGCAAGCATCATTTCCGCATGCGTGTGCTCCATGCAGACAATGAAATGACGGCCAATCAATCGAATCGCTCTACAACGATTTATGGAGATTACATGTTCAAGCGCTCGTACGCAAGTCTCAAAGGATTTGATTTCATCGGAGGACTGACTAGCACTTACACCAGTTCTTACGCCAATCTATATGCTGGAGGAGGAAGTCCATACAATGACATCCTGAATGTTTCGGCGTATTCTCAAATTGAAAAGAAATTCCAAAAGATTTTGAACCTGTCACTCGGTGGAAGAATGGAGTATTTTCAATTGAACGATACGATAACAGCCATCAAGCCCGTTTTTAGAGCAGGAACAAGTTTAAAATTGTATCAAGCGACTTTCTTGCGCGCTTCGTATGGGCAAGGTTACCGTTTCCCGACCATTACCGAACGCTACATTCGAACAGGAGTGGGGAATTTTGGTGTATTTCCAAACCCAAATATTCTACCCGAAAGTAGTTGGAACGCCGAGGTGGGGATTAAGCAAGGAATCAAGTTTGGGAACATCATGGGGTATTTCGACATTGCTGGATTCTGGCAAGAGTACGAAAATACCATCGAGTATTTGTTCGGTTTTTGGGGAGATCCCGCAGTTGACCCCAATCAATTATTCGGATTTAAGTTCGTAAACACAGGGAACTCACGCGTGCTCGGTTTGGATGTTTCGTTTTCGGGAAAAGCGAAGATTGGAAAAAGCATTGACTTGACCTTTATGACTGGGTACAACTACATTGTTCCGAAAACATTGAATCCTGATTACGTCTATGCCATCGACGAGTTGGATCGACCTTACAGTTACAACTCAACTTCGCTGGATTCTACTTCGCAAATTCTAAAATACCGCTTCTTGCACAACGTAAAAGGAGATTTTGAAATCACCGTGAAAAAGAAGTTCTCAATTGGATTCAGCGTGAAATACTTCAGTAAAATTGTCAACATGGACGGTGTGATTGAAGAGTTTGAAATCGCGACAGTTGGACCTTATATCCAAAACATCCGCTATATGGATTACTTCGCGGAACATCGCTTTGGAAACTGGATTTTTGATGCGCGTGTGTCCTACAAGATCAATGAAAAACACAAAATTGCTGTGATCAGTGCGAATCTCACGAATCGATCATATTCGTTGCGTCCGCTTAAAATTGAAGCGCCTCGAACGGTAATGCTTCAGTATACGTATAAATTGGATCGGAATTAGCGCATTACACATTATTATTTACTTTTGATAAAATTTTCAAATCACCTTGGTATGAAAAAACTTGCTTTTGGCGGAACTTTTTTCTTTTGTTTTTCATGAAAATATATCAATTAGCATCGTTGATCGTTTTGGAAATACAATACGCAGTAGTAGAGGAGAAACGAGTATCGATGTTTCAGATTTAGAGCAAGGGATGTATTTGATTATAGTTTGTGATTCGACGGAAATGATAGTTGAGAAAGTGGTATAAGAATAATGTTGACCATTTATTCGTTTATTAGCCCCCCTGTTATCTATGTTGTTTAATTCACTGGACTTCGCGTTTTTTTTACCTATTGTTTTTGTACTCTATTGGTTTGTCACGAACAAGAACTTGGCTATTCAAAATGCACTCGTAGTAGTTGCTAGTTATGTATTCTACGGTTGGTGGGATTGGAAATTTCTTGGGCTCATCATATTAAGCACACTAATCGACTATACGGTTGGAACTCTTTTAGACGGTACAGATAAAAAAGGTACGCGTAAAACGCTTCTTGCGATTAGTATTGTCGCCAACCTCGGCTTTCTAGGCTTTTTTAAGTACTACAATTTCTTCGTGGATAGTTTTATCGAGGCATTCTCTTTATTTGGAGTAGAGTTGAGTGCAGGAACCCTCAATATTATACTGCCAGTTGGAATTAGCTTTTATACCTTTCAAACGATGAGTTACTCGATTGATGTGTATCGTGGAAACCTCAAAGCAACGAGAGACCTTACGGCATTTGCTGCTTTCGTGAGCTTTTTCCCTCAGCTCGTAGCAGGTCCAATTGAACGCGCGACCCACTTGCTTCCGCAATTTACTAGAAAACGCTCATTCGATGCTGTGAAAGCAGTGGATGGATTAAAACAAATTCTCTGGGGACTCTTTAAGAAAATGGTGGTTGCTGATACCTGCGCTCATCAAGCAAATTTGGCATTCAATAGTATTGATGACTACTCTGGAAGTGGCTTGTTGGTAGGCGCCATCTATTTTGCCTTCCAGATTTACGGAGATTTTTCGGGATACTCGGATATCGCAATTGGAACGGCGCGTCTTTTCGGCTTCGATCTGAAGCAGAATTTTGCATTTCCTTATTTCTCGAGAGATATCGCTGAGTTCTGGCGACGTTGGCACATTTCACTCTCAACTTGGTTTCGGGATTATCTCTATATTCCTCTCGGTGGAAGCAGGGAAGGGACCTATAAAAAGATTCGTAACACCTTTATTATTTTCCTAGTGAGTGGTTTTTGGCACGGGGCAAATTGGACCTTCATTGTTTGGGGCGCGCTGCATGCATTATATTTTCTTCCACTTTTGCTCACAAATAGAAATAGACGAAACATGACAATAGTTGCAGAAGGACGCGTTTTTCCAACGTTTTCGAACTTTATCAAGATTGCAATTACATTTTTATTGGTTGTTTTAGCGTGGGTGTTTTTCAGAGCAGAAAATGTAGGAGTGGCGTTTCATTATATCGGAGAGATGTTCTCATCCAGTTTGCTTTCGATTCCTGAAAACGGCTATGCGGATAAACTTATTCTGGTCGTAATTTTACTGACATTTGAATGGTTCGGAAGAAAGAACCAATATGCGATTGCTACGTTGGGAGCAAAATGGCCGCGACTACTGCGATGGTTGTTTTATTATTTATTGATTGTTTCTATTTTTCTGTTTGCAGGAGAGGAGCAAGAATTCATTTACTTTCAATTTTAGTCAAGATGAAAAAGTTTCTACTTCGTGTTGTTATCTTTTCTACGTTAACCTTAATTATTTCATTTGGACTTATTGCATTACTGAACTCGCTTGTTCAAAAAGATGGATTTTACCACGTGAATGAGGATATCAGTTCCATTGTTGTAGGAGATTCTCACCCCGAGTGTGCATTTAATGATAGCCTGATTGATTCCATGAAGAATTTTGCACAATCTGGAGAGTCATATTTCTATACCTACGTAAAATTGAAAAGAATTCTTGAACATAATTCACATATCGATCGGGTGTTCGTTGAGTTTAACAATGGTCAGATGATCAAAAACATGGATTCAAGTATTTGGGATGATAAACATGTTTCATCAAAATTCCCGAAGTATGGTTTTGCGATGGAATACAAGGAACTTTATCTTTTGGGAAGTCATAATTTATCAGCACTGATCAACGCTCAATCCATATCAGTTCTATGGAATGTTGATTTGCTTCAGAAGGAAAACAGAACAATGTACATGTTGGATTGGGGAGGGTACAAACGATTAACCAATGATGGAGAGGAACTGATTGATTCAGCGGCATCTATACTAAAATCGGACTCGATGGTCGTTGAACATTCAACTGTAAACCTCGAATACCTACTGAAATTGGTGAAGCTGTGCAAGGAGAAAAAGGTTGAAGTAGTCTTTGTCAGGTCTCCCGTGCATCAAAAGTATTATGGAAGAAAGAATGAAGTAACTTTTCGATATATCCAGAAAAAGTACTTTAGCGAAATTCCATTTTTAGACTATCAAGACATGAAGCTTGAAGATAAAGACTTTGCAGATTTACACCATCTCAATTATATGGGAGCTAAGAAGTTTTCTATATATTTCAATAATGAACTCAAACAATCACAGCTGAAATAAGAAGGATTGCATCTATTCTGATAAGGAATTAGTACTATTCCAAAACTCCTCGTATCTTTGCCCCAACTTCAGGTGCCATCTTTGATGGATTAAAAAGGAATCTGGTGAGAATCCAGAACTGTATCTGCAGCTGTAAGCGTTTTACGCTGAAATATCAACGTCACTGTTCGTGATCAACGAATGGGAAGGCAATTTCAGTATGGCGCGAGTCAGAATACTTGCCGAAGTAAATAGTATTGAAGACTTCAGATTAAAGTCCGAGATTGGTGTCCACACATTGTGTGCGTCTTTTCGATTTTCAACTGATCTTCTTCATTTAATTTTTTAACCCTTAACAGGAAAGTTATGAAGAAAATCTACACTTTGGTAGCAGCGTTTGCAGTCGCTGGAACAATTACTGCTCAAACCACAATTGATTTTGAAAACCATCCATTAGCCGGAGCGGAAACGCACGATAACGGAAACGATGGAGTGGGAGCGTTTGATTTTGGAGGGACAACCTTCGATTACAATTACAACGCTGCTGGAAGTTATTTCAGTGGATTTGCGATTTCAAATCACACGGATGTGACAACAGCTGGATTCACGAATCAGTACAGTGCATATCCAGGAAGCGGAGCGGATGCATCTTCCAATTTTGCCATCTTCTACGATTTCTACAACGGTGGAATCAATACAAATGATGCCGCGGTAAGAATTGACAGTTTTGAGTTAACAAATACAACCTATGCCTATCTTTCGATGAGAGACGGTGATGGATACGGAAAGCAGTTTGGTTCGATTTACGATGCGGATGGATTGGAAGACGGAACGAACGGAGAAGATTTCTTCATGGTAACCATTTATGCTGAAAACTTTGACCAGACGGAAATTGATTCAGTTGAATTTTACTTGGCAGATTACCGTTTCACGGATAACACAATGGATTACATTGTAGATGATTGGAACACGATCGACCTTACAGGATTCGGATTTGACGTTTCAACCATTCGGTTTGCCTTTGCTTCGTCCGATGTGAACTCGTGGGGAATCAAAACACCAGCGTACATTGCAATAGACAACGTTTCGACGCAATCCGTAAGTGGAGTGAAAACGCTGTTGGCAGACAATTTCTCAATGTATCCAAACCCAGCTGTTGACGTGGTGAACGTAACTGGTGGAAATGGAACAATTGAAGTACGTAACGCTATGGGACAGTTGATCTCGACAAGCGCGCACAACACAAACAGTCAAATTGACGTTAGCAAATTTCAAAGTGGTGTTTATTTCATCACCTTAAAAGATGACAACGGTGTTCGGACGCAACAATTTGTGAAACAATAATGAAATCGGGGATGTTATTGCATCCCCTTTTTATGCGCTCTATTCTTCTCATATCGTTTTTTTACTGCTTCCAAGCTTTGGGACAGGACACGACTGCCGTCAAAAGTGACTCAATTCCAATCCTGAATTTGGTATCGGTAGATGTTATTATGCCTCCACGATTAAGAAGGGTACTTCCACGGAACTCCATAATTGGGAAGCAACAAATTGATGAAATTCAAGCGAATGATGTGGGCGAAATCCTACAGAAAGTACAAGGCGTCAATTTGAAATCTTACGGAGGATTGGGAGGACTCAAAACGATTTCTGTGAGAAGCTTGGGAAGTCAACATTCAGCGATTTCCATCGATGGTTTTTCCATTCAAAACAGCCAAACTGGACAGGTCAATTTAGCGCAAATTCAAACAAACAATTTGCAATCAATTTCGATTGGAGTAGGAGAGTACGCGGGCTATCTTATTCCTGTTTCATCGCAGATTGCAGGAAATAACGTATCGCTGCAAACCTTCGAGATGACATTTCCGAATTATGATGATACGCTTCAAATTCGGTCGAACATTCGATATGGATCATTTGTTCAAGTGAGCGGGTATGCATCGGCAAAAGTCAAGATCAAAAATGGTTTTGTGAGTGGATTTGGAAATTACCGTACGTCAAATGGTTTGTACCCTTTTGATATTCAAAATGGAGCTCAAAATTACACAGGAGTACGAAGTAACAATGATTATCAAGATCAGTACTTCGGAGGAGTGTTGGGGTATCGTTTCGGACGAGATGCCATGATGCGTATATCGTATAAACAATCGTCGATCGATCAAGGTTTGCCCGGAGCAATTATTTTGTACAATCATCACGCAGACGAGCGATTATCGACCAATGACAACCTGCTGAATGCCGATTTTCGCTTTCGAATTACAGAAGGGATTCATGCACGAGCATACGCCAATGGGAATGTCAATTCCATGCGTTATTTAGATCCAACTTACTTCAACAGTGCCGGTTTTGTTGATGTTACATACGACAATCGCAATGCGAATGTAGGTATCGTTGCAGATGGTCACATGGTGAAGAACGGTGCTCACAATTACAAAAGAGCGATGTATTTCGGTGTTGAAGGCGGAGTAAGTGATTTGTCGAGCTCTGACAGTCTTTTTTCTTCTCCCATTCGTAAACAAGTTTCAGCCATTTTAGGAGCGAGACTTATGTTTAAATGGATGAGATTTCGAGGACACCTCTCTACACAATATGTGAATGAATCCAACCGTACTTCAGATGATGGGAAAGATGTTTTTGGTTTGAACCCGTATGTAAGCTTGGAGTCTAAAGAAATTGGGAAAAAGAGTATTCGCCATCGTATCTGGTATCGAAATTCACTACGTGTTCCTAGTTTCAACGAATTGTATTACAATAACATTGGTAACAACGAGTTGAATCCCGAAAAGGCCAACCAATTTGGTTATGATATCAATTTGATTCCATTTCAGAAGCAACAGCATGAGGTATATGTCAAATTGGGCACGTATTTTAATCGTGTAACCGATAAAATTGTTGCAATTCCTACTCAAAACTTGTTTACATGGTCTATTCAAAATGTGGGAATCGTCCACGCGTACGGCGCTGAAATTAGTGTAGGAACGCATGTTGTTTTCGGCAAAGAAGATCGTTGGAAGTTGAACGGTTTGGGGAATTATTCGTTCCAGCGATCAATGAACATGACCGATCCAAATCATTCTTCGTACGGACATCAAATTGCCTATATACCGATGCATACGGGGAATTTTGATCTTTCTTTGAGCTACAAGAAACTCGGTTTAAAAACAACAAATTATTTGGTTTCAAAGCGTTACTCGCTGAATGAAAACACGGCTTCGAATGAAGTGGCTGGATTCTTAGTGACAGATTTCAGTGTTTTCTATTCCTTCGAACGATGGAAAAAGCAATCCATTCGTTTTCAATTTCAAGTGAAGAATGCGTTCAACAAATCGTATTCGTATATTCGTTCTTTCATCATGCCTGGAAGAAATTACTTAATATCCATTCAATATGCGCTTAATTAGTTCTATTCTACTTCTTACTCTTCTTTTTTCATCGTGTAAAAAGGATGATCCGACAACTTCGGGGAATGTTCAGTTATCTAACGGGATGATGGTCTTGTGTGAAGGGTTGTTTCAACAGAATAACTCATCCATTTCCTATGTGAATTTCAATAATGGAGTGGTCATTAATGATTTCTTTTTCAAAACATCAGAGCGCGTTTTGGGAGATACAGGGAACGATTTACAACGATACGGTGGAAAGATTTATGCTGTTGTGAATGGATCGAGTACAATCGAAGTGATTTCGGGCGTAACGGGGATTTCAATCAAGCAAATTCCAATGGTGGAAGGTGGAGTTCCGAAACAACCACGCTCAATGGCATTTTATCAAGATAAAATTTTGGTCTCCTGCTACGATGGCTATGTGGATGTGATCGACACGACTTCACTCGAAGTACAACAACGAATTTTGGTCGGAAGTAATCCAGAAGGATTGGCTGTGTCGAATGATTATTTATACGTTGCAAATTCGGGCGGATTAAACTTCCCCAATGTCGATTCTACCGTTTCCGTAGTGAATTTAACGACCTTTTCTGAAGAGTTGAAAGTAACTGTGGGTAAGAATCCATCGGATGTTGAAGTGGATGCTGCGGGAGATATTTACGTGATTACGCGAGGAGATTACGCAAGTATTCCGTCACGATTAAATAAAATCAACCCGAACACGTATCAAGTGACGCACTTTTCGTTTGATGCATCGAGTATCACGCGTATGAACGGGAATTTTCTAATTGGCTATGCTGACTTTGCGACTGGAGATAGCCAGGTTGGTTTGTTCGATCCCGTGGGAGATGTGTTAACAGCAACGACATACCTTGATGTAAGTTCGGTGCAAAACCTATACGGGATCACATATAACTCAGCATTGGACAAAATTTATATTTGCGATGCGAAAGATTTCGTAACCACAGGTGATGTTTTTGAGTTTGATGGTTCTGGTGCATTTTTGACCAGTTATCATGTAGGACTTAACCCTTCAAAAGTGGTTTTTTATGAGTGATTTTTTATCAAGCTCTTTCTGGAATCAGCGTTATGTTGATGGTTCAACTGGTTGGGATTTAGGAAAGGTTTCTCCGCCGATCAAGGCGTATATTGATCAATTGGAGAACAAAGAGCTGAAAATTCTGATTCCTGGGGCAGGGAATGGACACGAAGCAGCGTATCTTCATTCATGTGGCTTCACAGACGTTCATGTGTTGGATTTTGCCCCATTGGCCATTGAATCCTTCTTGAAAGAAAATCCAACATTTCCTTCAGAGCACACACACGCTGTTAACTTCTTTGAATTTGAAGGAACCTTTGATTTGATTTTGGAGCAAACGTTATTCTGTGCGATTGACCCTTCCTTACGTTCAAGCTATGCTGAGCAAGCTAGTTCCTTACTGCGTAATGGTGGTAAATTGGTAGGCGTTTTATTCAACCGAGAATTTGAATCAGGTCCTCCTTTTGGCGGAAATAAAATGGAATATGTGAAGACCTTTGCACCTCACTTTTCTTCAGTATCCATGAAAGAATGCTACAATTCGATTGAACCAAGAATGGGTACGGAGCTCTTTATTCTGTTAGAGAAATAGGCGGTTCTTATCTTCCACCTTTTTGCTTGAAGCGTCTTCCACCTTTGTGAACCCACTTATTTTTTCGCTTATTGAAATTCTTGTTCGGATTGCTTTTTCCACCTTTTGTACGAAGTACAAGTCCTGCTGAATGATGAAGGTAATTTTCAGGAGTATCCCAGAAACCGGGATATACACCGAGTTTTGCTGAGCTATTCAAACGAATTCCAAATCCCTTGTAGATCCAAAAATTAACTCCGCCACCAATATTCACCGTCGGAGCATGTGTTGCCGCTCCTTCTTCGCGATACGTGTAGCCAACTCCAGCAATCAGATAAGGATCGATCCATTGGGCAGATGGTGCATACAAGTTTGAAAAACTGTATTTCGCGTTTACATCAAAATTGAAGAAAGTCCCCTCGTAATTCGTGGAATCGTTGATGAGTGTTCCCAATTCATACTTCGTATAGCTTGCACCAAACTCCATGCTCCAACCATATTTGAAGTATCGATCTACAGTAAGCGTAGTTGGATAGGGGAGAACATTCCACGAGTTGTTTACGTCGAAGAGTTGACCAAATTTATTCCCGTTATCATCAATGGCTGTCCAACTCACTCCAAACATCCATTTGTACGGTTTGTACACACCGATTGTTTTGTAGGGTTGAGCACTAGCTGTTTGAGCTATAAAAACAAAAGCGATAATTGTGAAAAGATGTTTCATGTTGTAGACAATACATCAAATATAAGCGAAAATGCAAGAAATAGTAACAGGATTAGTGGTCAAGTGGTGTTTTCTCTCCTGCTAAAATGGGAACAGAGAGCGTATTTACCTCTGGAGGTATGGGACAAGAAGCATTGTAGGTGTACGCACAATAGGGATTGTAGGCGAAATTAAAATCAACGAGAAGTTGATCACCTTCTGGAATTGTTAGGTCCAAATATCGGCCTCCACCATACGTTAATTCTCTGGTTGTTGCATCTCGAAAGGGAACGAAGAGGTGTCGTTTATCCTTTTTGCGATAGCTTAAACTTTGATATACTTCCAATCGGCACAGAGAATCTCCAATTTTGAAATCAATAAATCCATATCTTCTGTACACTGGAAGTCGATCTGTGGAAGTTGGCATCTTGAATTTTCTTCCTTTGTCCTTGGTGATTTTTGCCATGACTTGATAGGTCGAATCGAAATCGAAGTAATCCAATCCTCCAAAATCTTCAACCTCCTGCTGATTGAGCCAACCTGATGTCGTGTCCAGTAGATAAGCAAGATGATCTGCTCGGTGTTTTTCGATTTCCTCCTCTGTTGCTTGAGCGTAAACAGATGAACAGGCTAGGAGTAGGAAGAGTAAAGAAGTGAAGTGCTTCATCGTAGAGGGTTGAATTCTGTCATTAGTCTCTAGCTCCAAAGATAGAGCTTCCAACACGAATCATTGTACTTCCTTCCTCGACGGCAATTGGGTAATCACCAGACATTCCCATGGAAATTTCTTTAAATGCATCGTTGTATTTGAAGAAGTGACTTTTGAGAACGTTGAAGTAGTTTTCGAGTGTTCTGAATTCGTCTCGAACTTGTTCCGTATCGTCGGTAAATGTTGCCATTCCCATCACGCCAACGATGGATATGTTGTGTAACTCGATGAACTCATTGGAAGAAAGTATGTTTTGTGCTTCTTCCAGATTGAGTCCAAATTTCGACGATTCATCCGCAATATGAAATTGGAGCAAACACGAAATAACCCGATCGTGCTTTTTGGCTTGCTTATCGATTTCTTTCAATAGTTTGAAGCTATCCACAGCGTGAATCAGTGAAACGAAAGGCGCCATGTATTTCACCTTGTTGCGCTGTAAGTGCCCGATAAAATGCCATTCAATATCTTTCGGAAGAACTTCATGTTTATCCGTCAATTCTTGAACTTTATTTTCTCCAAAAATACGTTGTCCAGCGTCGTAAGCTGTTTGGATATCTGCAACAGGTTTCGTTTTAGATACGGCAACCAACGTTACATCTTCGGGTAGCTCTTTGCGTATTTTTTCTAGTGATGCTGCAATCATTCGTTGATGTTGTAAATTGTGAGACCACTTCTTAGTTTCGGTTCTACCCACGTTGATTTTGGTGGCATAATCATCTGATGATCCGCTACGCGTTTGACTTGATCCATGGTTGGTGGATAAAGAATAAATGCCATTTTATATCGACCCGAGTGTACTTTTTCTTCTAGTTTTTCAATAGGTTCCGCACCGCTCACAAACGAAACGTTTTCATCCGATTTTAAGTCGTGAATGCCTAAAATAGGGGATAAGACGTACTGCGTTAAGATCTCAGCATCCAGACAATTAACGGGGTGTGAATCATCAATGATTTCTGGTTTGCACGACACACGGTACCAGTTTTCATCTAAACAAAGTGTAAACTGATGATTTTTTACAGGTTTAGCACATCCATCAATCTTCTCGATGATAAAATGCTGTGAAATCAATTCCAAAAACGCTTCTTGGCTCAATCCGTTCATGGTTTTCACCAAGCGATTAAACTCAAGAATGTCCAGTTGTGCTTCATCAATGATATAAGCTAAAAATGAATTTTCATTCGTGAATTGAGAGCCTTCTTTTTTGCGTTGTTGCTGAAGACGAACAGAAGAAGCTGAGCGATGATGTCCATCGGCAATGTACAACTCGCTCAGCTTTTCAAATGCTTGTTGAATGGCCTCAGCTTCAGCTTGAGGTAATTTCCAAAGCTCATGCGTCACCAAATCGGTAGTTGTGAACTCATATTCAGGTCGCACAGAGACGAATGAACTCAGAAGATCTGAAATTTCTTTCGATGATTTGTGCGCTAGAAGAACGGGTTCAGCATTATATCCAACCACATTCAGATAGTCTGTAAACATTTGCTCACGTGATGTAAGCGTAGCTTCGTGTTTTTTGATGGAGTCATTCAGGTATTCCTCAACACTCGCTCCACAGATCAAGCCGGTAAAAACATGTCCTGGTTTCGACTGGCGATACACGTAGAAAGTGGGAACATCTTCCTGAATCAAAATCCCCTTATCGATGAATTCTTTATACCTCTCAGAAACGAGTTCAAATCGTTCTATACTATTTGGTTTGGTTGTGATTTTACTTCCAAACTCAGGATTAATGATGTGCAAAAAAGTAAAAGGGTTGTCCTCTAACTTTGCTTCGAGCACGTTCTTTTTATACGAATAGAACGGTCTTGCCGCAACAAGATGAACCTTATCACGAGTCGGTCGAATTGCACGAAAAGGTTGAATTTTTGTCATCAGAATTTCAAACTAAGCGTGTACTCCAAATTTTTCAATAATGGCACTTGCCAACTCTGTTCCAATTCGATCTTGTGCTTCTAATGTTGCAGCTCCGATATGTGGTGTACATGCAATTTTTGGGTGACTCAAAAGATCTTTTCTTGGATTTGGTTCGTTTTCAAAAACATCCAATGCTGCCGCAGCTACTTTTCCAGAGTTCAATGCCTCTAGAAGGGCATCTTCGTCGATAACACCACCACGAGCGGCGTTCACAATTCTTACGCCATCTTTCATTGCTTCGAATTCTTTCTGTCCAAATACCGCCGATCCATCAGCTTGTTTTGGAACGTGAACAGAGATGAAGTCAGCTTGAGAAATTGCTTGAATTAGATCTGTTGTCGGTGCAATTTCCACTTTCGTAGAAATTCCATTCCCGAGCTCAAGGTTGATCGTGCGCACATCTCCTGTTTGATCCACTGCCAATACGTTCATACCACAACCAATTGCGTATGAAGCTAAACTTTGTCCAATGCGACCGAAACCAACGATAGTCAACGTTTTTCCGCGAAGTTCAGCACCTTTTCCGTATTGCTTCTTCAGTGTTTTGAAATCTCCCGTTTCCATGTTTTTGTATGAGTCATGTAGCGAGCGAGAGATGGCTAAAAGGTGTCCAAGCACTAACTCGGCAACAGATTGAGAAGAAGCTGCGGGTGTGTTGACAACCGTGCGACCAATTTCTCTGGCGTAGGCAACATCAATATTATCCATTCCAACACCACCTCTTCCGATTAAGTCAAGGTTTGGACATGCGTCGATTAAATCCTTTCGAACAGTTGTTGCGCTTCTCACGAGTAATACACGGATGTCTTCACGATTGATTGTTTCAACCAAATCATCCTGTGCTACTTTTTCTGTAAGTACCGTAAATCCTGCTTGCTCTAAAGCATCAATTCCTGCTTGAGATATTCCGTCGTTTGCTAATACCTTCATTTATCCGTTTTTTCTTGTAAATTCTTTCATAACATCAACCAATACCTGAACGCTATCGATGCTCAAGGCATTGTACATAGAAGCTCTGTATCCTCCTACTGATCTGTGTCCTTTGATCCCAACAATATTTGCGTCATTCCACATTTTATTGAAGATTTCAGTTGGTGCGTCATCCTTAAGAAGGAACGTCACATTCATATTCGATCTATCTTCTTTCGCTACTGTTCCGTGGAAAAGTGGATTGTTATCGATTTCAGAATAGAGCAGGTTTGCCTTAGCTTCGTTTCTTGTTTTAGCAGCCTCAACACCACCAGTACTCAATAAATTGTTCAAGTTCAATAGTGACACGTATACAGAAAATACAGGAGGAGTATTCATCATTGAATCTTTATCAGCGTGCTTCTTGAGGTCTAAATAACTTGGAAGAAAATCGGATGTTGATTTACCAAGGATTTCATCCTTCACGATGTATAAAGTTGCTCCCGCAGGTCCGAGATTTTTCTGTGCACCAGCATAGATTAGATCAAATTTTGATACGTCTACTGGTTTTGAGAAAATATCAGACGACATGTCACAAATGAGCGGGAGGTCGGTTTTAACAACATCTTGAAACTGCGTACCGCAAATTGTGTTGTTTGATGTGTAGTGTAAAAAGTCGAAATCAGATGACAAGTTTAAATCCTTTGGGATGTATGTGAAGCCTTTGTCTTCTGAAGACGCAGCGGTAACAGCATCGATTCCAACACTTTTAGCCTCTTTTATAGCTTTCGTTGCCCACGTTCCCGTGTTGATGTAACCAGCTTTCTTATTCTCACGCATCATGTTTAATGCAGAAATTGTGAATCCAAGTGAAGCTCCACCTTGAAGATAGAGTACAGAATATCCGTCAGGAACATTCAATGCTTCTTTCACTTTTTGTCGTGCTTCTTCCATCACCTTCACGAAGTCAGCACTTCTATGTGAGATTTCTAGAATTGATAATCCGTTAAAGTCGAGAACTGCTTTAGAGGCCTCTTTAAATACATCTTGCGGAAGGATACATGGTCCCGCACCAAAATTATGTTTCATATCTGTTGTAAAAAAAAAGCTGCCGATTGGCAGCCATTGATTATTTTTCTTTCGCCTCTTTTGTTTTTGAAGCTGTTGTTTTCTTAGTCGTAGACTTTTTAGTAGTTTTTTTCTTAGCCGCTGGTTCTTTATCTGATTCAGCTGATGTTTTGGCTTTTTTCTTTTTTGTTACTACGATAGGTGCGGAGGCTTTTCTTTTACGGCTGTTTCCGTACGTCCCCATAATTCTTTTTCCTCTTTTGGATCTTTTATCTCCTTTTCCCATATATGAACAAATTAGATTTTTATTTAAACTTGACACAAATATATTATTCTTTTTCGAGAATTCTACGTCTGATCTCAGCTTCTACTACTTTACCATTGTTAATAATGTGGGTGCACCATTGAATTTTAAGTTTTGTCTGTTCTTCATCAGACAATTTCCAACTCAAATCGGATTTTTCCAGTTTATTGCGCAGCTGGTTCATAATAATTGCTGCAGAGACGCTGATGTTAAAACTTTCGGTAAAACCATACATTGGAATTTTAACAACTTCATCAACGTGTTCTAAAAGAGTGGGAGATATTCCATGTCTTTCTGTACCGAATACCAAAGCGATTGGGTCTTCGATTGGTATTTCATCGATTGTTTTTTCCGCATGAGGGCTAGTTGCTACGATCTTGTAGCCTTTCCCTTTTAGGTCATTAATTGCTTGAGTTGTTGGAGAGTCGTTCCCTGCATATGCATGAACATCAACCCAATTACTTGAGCCCTTAGCGATTTCCCGCTGGATCTCAAACTTTTGATTCTCTGCAATTATGTACACATCTTGGATCCCAAAACAGTCACATGACCTTATTACAGCAGAAGAATTAAACTCTTTGACGATATCCTCTAAAACTACTGTAATGTGTCTTGTGCGTTCTTTTGAAACGCGATTAATGATTTCCCGTTTACTATCGGTTATCATTTTAATCAAGTCATCAAGTACTTTCTTATCAATCATAACAAAAAAGGGAATCAACTCAAATGAGGATTCCCTTTCTATCTTTTAGAGATTTTATGCTCTTAGTTTACTTTGTCTGATAGATCAGAACCAGCTTTGAAACGAACAACGTTTTTCGCTGCAATTTTAATTTCTTTACCAGTCTGTGGGTTACGTCCTGTTCTAGCTGCTCTTTTTGATACAGAAAATGATCCGAATCCAACTAGAGAACAACGATCACCTTTTTTAAGGCATCCTGTGATTGCATCTTGAAATGCTTCTAATGCTCTTTTAGCATCAGCTTTTGAAAGATCAGCTCCAGAAGCCATTGCTTCAATCAACTCTGCTTTGTTCATAGTCTCTGTTTTTAGTTTGTGTTAATAATTTTACCGAGACAAATATATTCTAATATCCCTGTCACACAAGGCATGTGCGTTGAAAATGGGGTTTTATGTGGAAAACTAGAGTTATTTGTTAATAAAGCTACCTCTATTTAGGTAGAATTACTGCAAAACGCCTATGATACTTGCGTTTTCACAAGTTAAAATCAGTTATTTCATGTCCAAGTAAAAAATCTTTGAAGTTCATTCTTCGCTTTCCTTCTAATTGAATTTCACAAACTCTTAAATAATAATCAGAGCAGGCGATCAATATTCCATTCGAATCCGAGTCTAGTTTTTTGATCTCATTTACGGGGATATCTGTTTTGTATGTCTGAAATAACTTTAAGATCTTTTCTTCACCACTTTTTGTTTTTACAATCGTCCACGCACCAGGGTAAGGATCTAGGCCACGACAAAAATCATGAACCTTTTGTACTTCTTGGTCAAAATCAATCTGGCAAGTTGACTTAAAAATCTTCGGAGCAGACTTTAACTTGTCAGTTCCTATAATATTGTTTTGTGCAATTCCTGTTGCTTCACCTTTCATTATCGATTTAACGGTTGATAAGCTTGCTTCTGCTCCGAGGTGCATCAGCTCGTTGTATAACTCGCCGACATTCATGTTTTCCTCAATTTCAATTTTTCGCTGTTCGATGATGGCTCCGGTATCGATTTCTTTTTCAATAAAAAAGGTTGTAACTCCTGTTTCTTTCTCACCATTGATGATTGCCCAGTTAATAGGTGCAGCTCCACGGTATTGGGGAAGGATTGAAGCGTGTAAATTTATAGTTCCCATCTTTGGCATACTCCATACTACTTCTGGTAGCATACGGAAGGCAACGACAACAAAAAGTTGAGCATTTAGATTTTCTAACTCGGTTACAAAACCTGGATCTTTTAAGCTTGTAGGTTGAAGGATTGTTAAATCTTTCGATGACGCATAGTCCTTTACAGCACTGGATTGAATCTTTCGTCCTCTTCCCGCAGGTTTGTCGGGTGCCGTTACAACTCCTACTATATTAATAGTATCGTCTTGGTAAAGCTTATCAAGAATGGTTACAGCAAATTCGGGCGTCCCCATGAATACAATGTCGATTTTCTTCATTTTAAATTTGTTTCTTTTTCCAATTAAAAAAACGCAAGTAGATAATAGATAAACTACAAATCACTCCGAAATAAATATATTCTACCGTCCACACATAATAGATATCCCAATTCAAGACTTTTATGAAAAGAAAGGCAAAGAACAGATAGAGTATAACAGAAATCAGTTCAATTATAAATGAATAACGAGTGTTTCCGCTACCAGCTATCGTATAAAAGTAAATACTTCCAAATCCATATAACAATATCGAACCAAAAAGGAATTGTAAAGTGGAAGCGCTAGTCTCAATGAACTCTTCATTTGGATTAACGAATTCAATTAGTTTCTCAGGGTAAAGAATTGCTCCGTGAAAAATGGCAATGAGAAAGACCATTGTGAGAAGTTGAATCCTTCGTGTCGCAATGGCAATCGATTGGAAATCCTTTTTTCCCATGTACTGACTTACGTATGTTTTGGTCGTAGCTCCGAATCCCCAAATGGGTACGAAGGCTAAGAAATATAATGAGCGTATGTTTTGAGATACGGTTAACTCAAAAATTCCCATTTGCTCAATCCAAAAGAAGAATATAGTCCATGTAAGCAGAGCAGTTAGACCTTGGAGCATTATTGGGGAGCCAACTTTGAGAACACGACTTATTCGTGACCAATTTACTTTTAGATCAGTTAAGACTTTTTTGCCATTCAGTTTTGGTAAAAAGAAAACAGCAATTATCAAAATGATCAATCCAACGAAATCAGCAATGGCCGATGCTAGTGCAGCACCTTCCAACCCCATTTCAGGTAATCCGAGGTTTCCAAAAATCAATGCGTAGTCCAGTGCAATATTCGTTACAGCCACAAGAATGGCATTCACAAATATGAGGGCGGTTTTACCAGATGCGGTGAGGTAGGCCAAAATGGCGAGTGAAACTACTGATGGAATAAACCCCAAGCTTCGCACATTTAGGTAACTCAGTTGAAGCTGTCCTAGTTCTTGACTGTTTACGCTATGGTCAATTATTTGTGGAATAATTAGCCAAGTAATGGCGAATAGAATCAGCGCTATGAATAAATTGATCAATACTGAACTAGCAAAAATACTCCCCAAAACAGATTCTTTCTCTTCTCCAATTCTTCGAGCCATCAAGATTTGAGTCCCTTCATTCAGTCCTGCGAGTATCATGAAAAGAGTAATATAAATCAATCCTCCGTTACCTGAAGCATCAAATGCGAGTGTATCGTATCGACTTAAAAAAGAGGAGTCCGTGAGAAGTACAATCGATTGAATGAATGAAGATCCCATCAATGGGATAGCAATTGACAGGATTGTTTTATAACTCAGACTTAACATTATTCTACATGAATCACGAGTCCTTTCAAATATTCACCCTCAGGATGAAATGCATTGATTGGATGATCTGATGGTTGATGAAGTTGTTCAAGAATACGCACGTTTCTTCCAGATTCAATAGCCGCAGCGATTACCGTATTAGTGAAAAGTTTTTTGTCAACAACTTGCGAGCAAGAAAAGGTGAAAATGATTCCTCCGGGTTTAATTTGTCGAATTGCATGAGCATTTAATCGCTTATAGCCTTGAATGGCTTTGTGACGTTTGTCTCTATGCTTAGCAAATGCAGGCGGGTCGAGCACAATAATATCGTATTCGGAGCCGAGTTCTTTCAGGTGAACCATAGCGTCAGCAACAATAGAAGTGTGTTTGTCCTCAAATTGATTCAACTCAATGTTGGCATCAGTCAATTCGATTGCTTTTTTTGAACTGTCCAATGAATCTACGTGCAATGCACCGTTTTGAAGTGCCAAAAGACTAAATCCACCTGAATAACAAAAGGTGTTGAGTACTTTCTTTCCTTTCGAATATTTGGCAAGGAGAAGTCGATTTTCTCGTTGGTCAATAAAGAATCCAGTCTTCTGACCGTTGATCCAGTCAATATTGATCTTTACTCCATTTTCTATGGCAATATGAGGTGTTGCGCACTCTCCGTATACATAACCGTCTTCTGCTTCAATTCGCTTGGGAAGTGTTTCTGAAGATTTTGAGTAAACCGCAATCAACTTATCTCCGAGTGCTTGAACAAGTGCTGAAGTAATGTCTTTTAAGGAGTGATACATGCCGATACTATGACATTGCACAACGGCAACTCCAGCGTAATAATCTACAATCAAACCAGGTAGACTATCTCCTTCGCCATGTACGAGGCGACAAATATTGTTGTTTTCGCCAATTAATCCTTGCTGAATTCGTACGTCAACGGCATCTTGGATGCGGTATCGAAAAAACGTGTCATCGATCGGTTCATCATGAAATGTGAGAATTCTTACGGCAATTGTTGCATGCTGAAAGTGCCCTCTCGCGATGAAATAGTTTTCATGATCTGTTATTGTGACTAAATCACCATCTTTGAGATGATCAGTTTCAGTAGCAATTGCTCCAGAAAATATCCAGGGATGTCTTCTCTCAATGGAGTGACTTTTATTCTTTCTTACGGCTAAGATGTTCATGACCTTCTTTGTTCGACGTCAAAAATACGTCTACTTCTACATCTGCCAACAGGAAAGTTGATATTTTTGCGCATAAATAACGAATTATGAACTGTAAGGTGCACTTTTTTCTGTTGAACGACGATTTTTCCATTGAACATGCAGAAGCAAATCACGGAGGAGAAGAATCTGAAAACAATCGTCTACACGAGTGGGAAGATGAATTGGAGATCACAACGGATGTGACAGGCATGGTTATGCACGAAGGAGCATCATTTCCGCTTCAGGGACAATTTCCAGATGGGAAAGATTTCAATTTCGAAATAGAAAACATGCGCTTATTCGAACTGACTGGCGAGCAGAGAACAATTGTTGGCTGCTCTGAAATGTTGCTAGATTCGTATGAATGGTCCGAGGAAGATCAAGCAACACTGAAGGTGTACCTGAAAGATTATGAGCCACTAACGAATCCAGTTCCCGGGCTTTACATTGCAGTTCAGGAATTCCCAAAAGAGTTGATATTCTAATGCTTGAATTAAAAAACATAAATCTAAAATTTGGTGACAAGGTCATTTTGAACGATGTTTCACTTACGATTAAGCAAGGCGAGATTGTAGGAATCATTGGAAAAAGTGGGATGGGCAAAACAACATTACTAAAAGTGATGTCGGCGCATGTGCAAGTTGATTCTGGTAGCGTTATTCACAATAGTAAACGGTTAATAGGTCCAAACGAAAAACTAGTTCCTGGTTATGAAGATCTGCAAATAGTGGATCAGGATTTTGCACTCGACCCATATCATACCGTGGAGGAAAACGTCCGCGAAAAAGTACTTCATCTTCCCAAAGCCGATCAAGAAGTATTAATTGATGAGGTACTTGATTTAGTTGAATTGTCGAGATTGCGATTGCAAAAAGCACATTTGTTGTCGGGAGGAGAGCAGCAGCGATTAGCCATGGCAAGAGCGCTTGCATGTGAACCTGCATTTTTATTTTTGGATGAGCCGTTTGTGCATTTGGATCAGGCCTTGCGTTTTCGAATCATGAATTACCTCATTCGATTGAATGAAATTCGCAATACATCGATGGTTTTAGTATCGCACGATGGAACGGAGTTGATGGGATTGGTGAATCGATTATTACACCTTGAGAACGGACGAATTATCCGCGATGATATTCCTGAAAAACTATTTTACAATCCTACAAATGTTGAACAAGGAGAGTTGCTTGGTACAATTAATCAGATCAAGATTGAAGGGAAGGAGTGGTTGTTTCGCCCCAATGAGTATTCATTAACTGACGGATCGGCAAAAGTGGAAGTTCAATTTTCGCGATCCCTAAATACAGGTTTGATCATACTGAACTACTTCGAAACGCCAGAAGGTGAAAATGTTGTACTTTCAAGCAAAGATGAAATGAGAAATGTTGATCATTTCTTTATTGAAAAGAAATATGTTTAGTGAAAAAAAGCACTTAGTGATTACCTTGATGAAGGAGTTCATTGCTGAACGTTCTTTTCTTCACGGTGCTGCGCTTGCGTATTATGCTGTTTTCGCCTTGGTTCCAATTCTTTATTTGAGTGTCGCGATTTTTGGGCGAGTTGTTGGACATGATACGATGGTGGATATCATCACCGATTTTCTAACAAAACAGGTTGGACTCACCGATGTTTCTGGAATTATCGATTTTTTGAGCCAAATGGATCTCGGAGGAGGAAATGTATTTATGGAAATTGTCGGGATGATTGCCCTGCTGTTTTCGTCAACTGCGTTAATTAATTCCTTGCGCCGTAGCATGAATGATTTCTATGATTTGGACAAACTTGAAGGTTCAAGAAAGAAATTGATTGTAAGAGACGCACTTTTTCGACTATTGTCAATGCTTTTTATAACAGGTACAACCGTGCTTCTCGTGGCTATCTACTTCGCTGAAACGGTCTTTTTGTCATTGGGAAACAAATTTTTATCCGAATACGATTTACTCAACTCGATTTTTACCTACGTGGCGCAGCATGGGTTCCCACTAATTGCCAATGGAGTTATATTCGCTTTCGTATTTAAGTACTTGCACGATGGAGTAGTGGTCTGGAAAAGAGCCATTCAAGGAGCTGTGGTGACGAGTATACTTCTTTATGTAGGACAGCTACTTATCCAATTCTACTTATCCAATTATTTCTTTGCAGCGAAAGGAGGAGTAGCGGGAACTGTTTTAATCATTTTGGTTTGGGTTTATTATTCGTCGCAGATTATCTTTCTGGGAGCCAAGTATGTTGCGGTGAAATCTCGCTTAAACGGACAAGAAATTGTTCTGAGAGATTAAAAAATCATCATTTTATTGATTACTTCCTAAGAATTGATTATATTTCCAACGGAATTATGATTAAAATATAAACATGGCGATTGGAATCAACCTCAAATTATTGCGTAAGCGACTAGGTAAATCACAGGGAGAAGTGGCGAATGACTTAGGTCTCACGAGAAGTTCTTACTCGGGATATGAGAATAATGTGGCTCAACCGAATCTCGATAGTCTGATTTTATTCAGTGATTATTACCGCGTTTCAATTGACGATCTTGTTCGTAAAGATTTCATGGAATACAAAGAGTCTGATTGGGAGAAGATCGATAAAGGACTTTCTGTGGATGTGAAAGGTCAGAAGCTACGTGTATTAACGGCAATGGTGGATGAAACCAATGAAGATGTTATTGAAATGATACCAGCGAAGGCGAGTGCAGGATATACGTCTGGATATGCTGATCCTGATTACATTAAGGTTTTACCAACATTCCACTTGCCTTTTCTTTCAAAGGATAGAAAGTACCGTTCATTTCCAATCAAAGGTGATTCGATGCCGCCTGTAGTTGAAGGTTCGTATGTAGTGGCTGAGTTTGTTCAAAACTGGATGTCTATTCGTAGCGGAACACCGTGTATCGTGGTAACCAAGGATGATGGTATTGTATTTAAAGTTGTCCATAACCTCTTGAGTTCGGAGCAATCATTTCAGCTATGTTCTACCAATACTTTCTATGAACCGTACATCGTACATGCAAATGATGTTTTGGAAATTTGGAAATTCGTGAATTACATCTCTCCAGAGTTGCCAGAAGTTCGAATGGATGATAAAGATTTGTCCAAAACACTTCAGGGATTACAACGTGATGTGCAAGCACTCAAAACAATGGTGAAGAACTAAAGGTGATATTCTCCTTCGCTAAATTTAATTTCTTCTTCGAGCATTAAGTGACGAAGGGCGCGCATAAGCATCTCTTTGCTGACGTCAAGCCGATTGATCATTACATCAAGTGACGCGGGAAGCAGAGTAGGGATTAGCTCCAGTAGTTCGTCAAAGGTGTAGTTTCCTTTGGATTGCTCCCTGCAGAAATCACAATTACCACAATTTTCATCATCACCACCAAAATAGCTTGAAATCATACTCATTCTGCACTTGTTAGCGCGAACATATTGTATCATCGCATCCAGCTTCGATAATTCTAGATTTCTACGATTTTCATACACATGTACATCCAATTTTAGGTAATTGTCAGGTAGACGTTCGTGTAGAAGAGTTATTTTCGGGAGAGATGTTCTGAAGTTGATGTCAATCACTCCATACTGCTCAAGATATTCTAATTGTCGCGTTAATTCCTGAGTGCTAACCTTCAGTCGTTTGGCTAATTCGTTTTCGTGAATTGAGACGAAGCGATCAAAAATGCCAGAATGAGAACGTGATAATAGCGTAATAAGGCTTGATACTGAATCATGTCCAACTTGAAACTTATACAAGGCAGAATTCCCAACGGCATACTTCAAACGTGTAGGTTGAAAATTACTCTCCGAAAAATAGATGTCACCATTATTTTGAAGGAGTTTCAGCGCATGAAACACTTCAACAATGGAGAATTGGAAGGATTTGGTGAAAGCACGTAGGTCGAGCGGATAGGTTTCATTTTCTCCTGAACCAATGGCAATCTTTAAGAAATTACATACGCTCGCGTAAATCTGTTTGATTCGATCTTTCGCTGGGTATTTCGCAGCAAGTTGCTCTTGCATGGTTTGCAGATCTTTCTCTTCCCAAAAGGCAATCGCATCGGCAGCAGCGCCGTCTCTTCCTGCACGTCCTGCTTCTTGGTAATAGGCTTCTAGTGTTGTTGGGATTTCATAATGCAGCACATAGCGTACATCGGATTTGTCGATGCCCATCCCAAATGCATTTGTTGCGACCATTACTTTCAATCGACCTTTCATCCAATTTTCCAACATGTACGATCGATCCTCAGCACTAAGTCCCCCGTGATAAAAACCAGCGTTGATATTTTTCGCGCGCAGCTGACGAACAACTTCCTTTACGCTTTTTCGCGTTTGACAGTAGACAATTCCTGTATCTTGACCCCGATTTTGGCAATAACTAATAATGGAACCGAGTTTATTCTCACTCGATCGAACGTGATAGCTCAGGTTTTCCCGTTTGAGTGAAGCCTCGTACTGACTGGGAGAATGCAGTGCAAGTAACTCAATGATATCATTTTGCGTTTTTGGAGTGGCAGACGCCGTAAATGCAGCAACTGGAACTTCGGGATGCAGTGCTCGAATCGCTGAAATTTCTTGGTATGCTGGTCGAAAATCATGTCCCCATTCCGATATACAGTGCGCTTCGTCTACAACAATTAAACTAACGGGCATTTCCTTGAAACGCTCAATGAATAACTCCGACTTCAAGCGTTCGGGACTTGTGTACAAGAATTTTACGCCTCCGAATCGACAGTTGTCCAAAGCAATATCAATTTCGCGATAACTCATGGTGCTTGTGATCACCTGCGCCTTAATGTTGCGCGACATGAGTTGTTCAACTTGATCGTGCATCAAAGCAATGAGGGGAGAAATCACCAAGGTGAGTCCGTCTAACGCCATGCCTGGTACCTGAAAGCAAATCGATTTTCCTCCACCTGTGGGAAGAATAGCAAGTGTATCCTGACCATAGATGATGCCATCAACGATGTCTTCCTGAAGGGGACGAAAGGAATCGTATCCCCAGTACTTCTTCAGTATTTCTCTGCTTCGCTCCAATTATGCTTAGGGTTTAGTCAAAATTAAACAATTTTAGCAGCTTATAATTCAGGCAATCTAGTTTACTGCTTTGATTTGTGTTAGATTCTACGTACTTTTGCGCTTCAGAAAGACGCCTATGTTACACGATGAGCTTACCTTAAAAATCACTCCCACAACCACTTCAAGAATTGATAGTGTTGATTGGGATAACCTACCATTCGGAAAAGTATTTTCAGACCACATGTTGGTAATGGATTACAAAGATGGTGAGTGGCAGCAACCGGAAATCATGCCGTTTGGTAAGTTGGAATTACACCCTGCGACTTCGGCAATTCATTACGGCCAATCGATTTTTGAAGGAATGAAAGCAACCAAGGATGCAGAAGGAAATGTACTCATATTTCGTCCTGACTTGAATGCGAAACGCTTTCACGAATCATGTGAGCGCATGTGCATGCCAACAATTCCTGAATCAATTTTTATCGATTTGATTCAAAAAACGGTTGATTTGGATCGTGCTTGGGTTCCTTCGAAAGATGGATACGCCCTTTACATTCGTCCATACATGTTCGCTACCGATGATTTCATTGGTATTAAACCTTCCGATACATACAAATTCATCATCTTCACTTGTCCTGTTGGAGCTTACTACTCTCAGCCGGTAAACGTGAAAATCGAAGAGTACTATACGCGTGCTGCCCAAGGTGGAGTTGGTCGTGCGAAAACTGCAGGAAACTACGCAGCTTCTCTTTATCCAGCAAAGTTGGCGAAAGATGAAGGTTTCGATCAATTGGTTTGGACAGATGCGAAAGAACACAAGTACATCGAGGAATCTGGAACAATGAATATTGTTTTTGAAATCGATGGAAAGTTGGTGACGCCAGCCGAAGATGCTGATACGATTCTTCGAGGGGTTACGAAACGTTCTGTAGTTGACGTAGCGAAAAGCTGGGGAATTCCAGTTGAAGAGCGACAAGTCTCAGTGGAGGAGGTTGTTCAGGCTTTGAGAGAAGGTCGAGTGACGGATGCTTTTGGTGCAGGGACAGCGGCTACAATCGCGCAGATCGCTAAAATTGGTTTCCGCGACGAGCTTTTTGAACTTCCAGATCCAAGCTCAAGAACTTTATCGAATAAAATCGGTGAATTCTTGAATGACTTAAAAGCAGGAAGAATCAAGGATGAATTTGGGTGGCTACTCAAGTTCTAATTCCTACACGATTTCTTACTCCAAATTTCGGTTTTTAATGCAATTTGAATGATTGTGTTATACGACGAAATGCGTCTTTAATTTTATTCAATTTTCATTGTGAAAAGCTTTTTATGCGATTCATGAATCATCATTGATCAATATGTTTATATTTGTATTATCTAAAATGATTCTAAATAATGAAGATTGTTCTCGCAGATAGTAATGAGCTAGTACGTTTGGGAATACGTTCTGCGTTGAAAAATGATCTCGAAGTAGAATTAGTAGGGGAGGCGACCAACAGTAAAGACTTAATTGAACTAGTCAAGAGTTTTGAAACAGATGTCGTAGTAGTAGATTATACTGCCGACGGTTTCTCTATTGATGTGGTTGTTGAATTACGAGGGCTTCGAAAGGGAGTCAATATTCTGGCAATTACACCTGAACAATCGGCGCAAACTGTCGTAGATGCTCTGAGATCTGGCGTGATGAGCTATGTGAAAAAGGATTGTTCCATCGCAGAGATCGTTGATGCCGTTCGTGAAACAGGAAAAGGAAGTAAATTCTTTTGCGGTCAAATCCTCGAAACCATTCAAGTAGCAAATTTAGATGTAGATGATATCGATTTCGAAGCGTTTTCGTGCGAACCTGTCGTGTTGTCTGAACGAGAATCTGAAATTATCGTCTTGATTGCAGAGGGACACACCAACTCTCAAATTGCCGATATGCTATTTTTGAGCAATCATACGGTTGGTACACACCGAAAAAACATCATGGCGAAGCTCGGTGTACGCAATACAGCAGGGATTGTGATGTATGCGGTGAAAACAAACTTAATCTCTCCCAATAAGTTTCTCTTTGCTGGAGACACGGGAGCCTAACTTTTTCTCAAAAAAAATGTAAATTGAGTGAACCTTACTTGAAGTGAGGTGTACTAGAATGCAAATCCGTGAAATTATGCGCGTAGTATTATACATATTTATGATTGTATCCTCAGGGACGCTTTTCGGACAGCAAGTAAATGAAAACCTGAATAATACAACGAACTCGCCAGCAACAAATACCAATGTTTCTCCAACAATTACCTTGGAAGAATCTGTAGTGATTGATTCAACAGCGAATGAAATGGTGCCTCAAACAACGGAGGATCTTGAATCAATTCAGGTGAAGAAAGCTCCTGGGGCAAAAAGGTTCCGTTTCAATGGAAAAAGTAAAATGCAAGATGCAGCTCCAGCGTCACCCGCGAAGGATATTGAAGTGAAGGAAAAAGAAACCTTGTACGATGAAGGTTATGGGGCGTCTTCCGTCGAATCGAGCAAATCATTGAAGATGCAAAGTGTGTCGGTTGAATTTTCAAACTCGTACTCTTCCTCAGATTTACAACGGACAAGTCGATCTCCTTCAGATTTGCAACAACTGCAAATGGACCAAGCGGTCAATTATTTTGAAGTGAATGCTCCAGGATCGTTTGAATCACACTATTTCAAATACGTTGCAGGGAACTATAACACAGATTTATATCCTGACTTGAAAGCGGCAGAGCAGCTTCGACCTCAAAACTCAGACGTTCATGTTCAAATGGCAGGTTATTTCATGATCGAAAATGATGTGGATTCTGCATTGATATACATGAATAAATTGAAAGAGTCCAATCGATTAACGTCGGATGTGGTTGCGTATGCAGGAGATATTTTGCGCTCTGCTCCAGAGAATGGCACGTTGATAACACACGGATTTGATGATAGCTATGGAAGCTACTACGCTCAAAATAGCGATGGAGTTCGGTCTGATGTTACACTTGTTTCGCTCGATTTCCTCCAAAGTGATACCTATCAAGAAGAACTCGAAGCGAAGGGATTTGAATTGCCAAAATCAGATGTTGTAGATGTTGATTACCTCACGGAGTTTTGTGTTCTCAATGTCGATAAAAACTTGAGTATCTCAATGACCACTCCGAAGGAGTATTTTCAAGCGATTCAAGACAAGCTGTACGTAGCAGGGTTGGTCTTCGAATACCACGAAGATGACTTCAATAATTTCCAACGAAATGATTTTTTATGGAATAATTCTATGAAAAAGACGGTCATTACGCATCCTACTGACGAGAAGGCGAAACAATTATCCGCCAATTACTTACCCATGCTTTTACATTTGCGAAGGGCATATCGGGCAACGGGTGATAATGAGAAATTAAATGAAGTCGACGAGGTGAGCGACCATATTGGCGTCCAATGTCGAAAATACGAACAAGTACAAAAGGTGAAATCGAGCTATTAAATGCGGTTGATTCGACCACAATATAAAACGCTATCGGATGAAGATTTGATGATCGCGGTTGGAAAAGGAGACCAGCGCGCTTTCGATGAAATCTATCATCGCTATTCAGGTCCTCTCTTGGGCTACTTCATGCGCATGCTCTGGAAAGACAGAGAAAAGGCTGAAGATTTCATGCATGATATTTTCGCGAAAATTGTACGAAAGCCAGAGTTGTTTGATCCTTCCAGAAAGTTCAAGACGTGGTTGTATTCCGTTGCCAACAATATGTGTAAGAACGAGTACAAAAAGCAAGAAGTACGTAAGAATACTTCCAATGGTTTGGATGAACACTACGCGATTGGAGATTCGAACACAGATGTATTTTCGGATGTGCAAGATCGGTTTTTCAAGGAAGAATTCGACCGCTGTTTGGATGCTCTCGATCAAAAGCACAGCGAGGTGTTCAAATTGAGGCACATTGAAGGACTTTCAATTAAAGAAATTGCGGAAGTGCTGGAGATTAGCGACGGTACGGTGAAATCAAGATTATTCTACGCCACCAAATACCTCGCGGAAAGTTTAAAAGAATTTAATCCTGTAATAAATAGATGATATGGAAAGGGATGTAATGGATATTGTGAAAGAGAAGGAATTCATCGAGTTGACAGCTGAAGATCGCGCTGAATTGGGCGAACTATGTGCTTCTGAGGATGAATACAACCAGATCAAAAGTATGTTTGTTGGGATGAGCACCATGGATTGGTCGAATCCTACTCCAAAGGCGGAAACAAAAGCAAGCTTGGATGCATTATTTGCTCAAACACATCCGAAAGCAGCTCCCATTTGGTACAATGCACCATTGGCAGTCCTTGTGCCAAAAGGAAAACCATTTTACCGTCAACCCTTGGTCCAAGTTGCGGCCGTTGGTTTGTTGATGTTATTGGCATACCCATTCATCAATTCAACTTCGTTGGAAACAAAATCGGATCAAATTGCTGCTGTGGAGGACGAAATGACTACTTCAGAAAGTGAACCGACCGAAACAAAAAATGAGATAAGTGAAGAGGATGTTTTGGTAGAGACGACTTCACAGAATCAAGCGAAGGTGGAGGAAGACGAAAAGGTTGAGATGCCAATTCCTGCCGCTCCACCTAGTCCAAGACCGCTTTCGGCGAGTTCAACCCTTCCGAAAGATGTTTCAGGAATGAATTTCTCTGGTGTGGTGGGGGAAACATTGGAAGAAGTAGAGCTGATTCGAGGAAGTGCATGGAGTACTTCTGTAGCGTCTTCAACTCCAGTTTCTACGCATCCGGATGGTGTGTTCATTGGAGATAACAAAGAAGTTTTCTCTGTGCCTGCGAGTCAAGAACCTGAAGTATTCGACTTGTTAACGGCAACGTTCTAATCGAAGCAGTTTGTAATCTAAGTCTTAGACGCTTACTATTGATTCAAAACTTTTTGTAAAAAGACATGCTCTCCGTTTTGCACTCTCACGAGAAGTAATCCTTTCGGTAAAGTGCTTAGATCAACACGATCATTTTCCGTTAACACCGAATTATTTAAAATCAAAACGCCTAGACTGTTGTATACGGAAATGGAAAATTCGTTCGGAATTCCTTTCACGTAGAAATAAGTGGAAGAAGGATTGGGGTAGATGGAAATTGCCTCGCTTTCGTCGATAAGTTCAGTCGCTGCGTATGAAGACGAGCAAATATTCGTGAATAACATCCCGTTGTGAAAGCGATCATACGCAGGAATTGATTTCGATCCCATAACATTTGGTGAGCCAATTCCAGCCCATTCTGAATTGGCCAGAAAATCAGGTTTTTGAGCGTAAGCATAACTTACATCTGGAAGGAGTTCTGTCCCCGAAGGATGAATAATTCCTTTGTTGTTGTTCCCGTGGATGAAATGTCCAGAGCCTAAAATGGTATAATTCACCAAACTGTATGGAAAGGAAGAATTGGTGACTTCATTTCCGAGGAAATTTTGATCCGGTGAATTGTTCGAACTGAAAAAAATGCCATATCCTTCCGAGCGATTCCGAAACATGGTGTTGAACGGACCATTTGGTCCATGCGAATTGTCGATTACGATATTTTGACAAATGTTCTGTTCAAAAAGGTTTGCATAGGTATAGTTTCCATGAAGGACGATATCTCCAGCGGAATTACTCGGTGTTGATTCCCAGTAGGGATCAAGCGAATAGTTGTACGCGAATACATTCCCATTGGCGCCGGCCTGAACGATCATTGAATGGCGTAGATGCTCGAAAATGTTGTTTTCTACCAAACATTCATTTGTTGTAATATGAAGCATAACCCCATATGCGCGTCCATTTCCTCCATATTCAAAGGCATGATGAAAATAGGAATTCGATACGTGAATGTTGGAAGATCGTCGAGCTTGAACATGACTAAAGGTGCAGTTTTCCGATTCGATTCCGTTTACCCAACAATTGACAGTGTAGGAGAAATAGACATTGCTAGTTTGAGAGGGAGCGGTGTTGTCAATTCGGTGGATTTTCAAGCACTCAATTCCCACGTTTTTAGCAGGGGACATACGAACAATGTAAGGCAGTTGGGCGGTGTGATAATCCATACGTAGTGGTGACTTCAGAACCAATTTGTCGTTTTCGATGGCAAGAATCTGAACAACTTGGCCTACTGTTTTGTAAGCCCATGATGACGTAACAAGACTGCTATCATTCAGCAAAACTCGAACCCAGTCTCCAGGAGCGAAGATGGAGGGATCGTCCACAACGATAAAGTCATTGTCTTTCCATGCGTCGTTAATAATGGATGTAGTTGAGCCATTGTCATTATCTCCTTGAATGTCAAAAGAGTGTCCAGAACCATCGAGATCAAAGTGAAAGGTAGTCGATTCTGCACCTGCACCGCGAATAACAATATTGTTGGGGAGATGAATTGTTTGTTCAAAGAGAAAATCTCCTTCCGGAAACGTTAAAATCGTTCCTTGATCACCAACTTCATTCAGAACACTGTCCAGTAAAAGGTCATTCGAGATGATTCCATTGTCATTAAGCCCCAGTAATTGCATGTCGATTTCCACGAAGCCGATTGTGGACGTGTCTTTTAATCCCGCTAATTTCCAATCGACACTTCGATTTGTAGGAAGAGTTTGAGATTGACAGATAAAGGGAACCTGTAGAATGAGTAAGTAGATGATAGTGCGCACTGAATAATGATTAGGTTGTCACGCCGAAATTACGAAAAAAGTGTCAGCAGAGATACTGAAAACGCTACACTTTAGTATTGTTCAAGGTCTATCATCCGGAATGGACGGATGCCACAGGAGAATTGGACATGGCAATCGATAAGGAACACAAAAAAGTATTGGCCGTAGCCATTGCAAACCAGTCCCTAAAAGTAATGGCCGAATCATTTGAAGCGGGAGACCATGATCGGGCAGAAGCGGTAATTCGCGAGTCGATGGAACAGATTAATCAGCTTTTCCCAAATGCTAAATCGGAGGAATTGTTGGCAGTAATGAAACGGTTAACGGAATACGTCGAAGCGTTTGAGACGTTGAAATCGATCAAGCAGTATTAGCGATCTTCTTTGGGATGTGAATAGAGAAGTCGAGTTGCTTGTGGCGGAAACTAGTATCGAATCACAAAGTGTTCTTTCTGTTGATGCGATCTACGAGCAACAATTCCAACTCGAAATAAATCCATACTCAAATGGAAACGGGAATCTGCTACAATCTTTTCCCATGCGCTTACCATTGAGTTACTCCAGCGGATATCATCGAGAATGAAGAGGGTTTCGTCGTGGGCGTGCGCCTGTAATTGATCGAGGTATTCCAATAAAGCAGCTCCGTCGTGATGTCCATCGATGAAAATTAAGTCAAATTGCTTTTCCTTCGGAAGATGAGCAATGAAGTCAGAAAATGTGCTCAGAACACTCTCAATATTCTTTTTCTTGGACAACGATTCTTGGGCAATCGATCGAGTATTTTTGCAGGCCTCAACGGTTGTGAGAATCGATTCTGTGTTTCCAAGGTTGAGATAAGTCGAACCGATACCAAGCGAAGTGCCGAGCTCAAGAATGCTATCGGGGGCATAATGCTTGCTCAATCGATAGAGCAATTCACCGTATTTCCCTCTGGAGGAACTCATTCTGAAAATCAGAGAGATTTTTCGAGTATTCCCGAGCTTTTTCGACCCTGCACCAAAATCTTGAATCTCAATTTCTCGCTGATCTCGTGCTAATGCTCTAAAGCGTTTGGAAAGTTCGTCTTTGTCTGCTTTTGATAGCTGGATGCGAAGGCAATTATCCGTGAAATCATAAACGAACGGGGAATGAATCCCATGTCGCCCTTTAGCATTCCAACGATATTTTATATATTCGAGCGGCAAAAACATTGACCCGAAAATTAAAGAAACTTTTACAATAAACAGGTATGGTTGAAACAACGAGTAGTTTGAAACAGAAAGCTCAGGTTTTCGACCGAAATCCGACAATGAATTTGATAGAGGCGTGCTCTCTGGAAAATGGAATTCTACGGTTCGATGATGCCCAACAATCCACCTTTGCTTCCAATGCGTTCTCAACGAATAAGAAGTGTGCTTTCTTCATTCCTGCTTCTGGGTCAGGTTCCCGCATGTTCGATGAATTATTTCGATTCATGAAATCTTCGGTCCATACGGAAGGTTCGCGTAAGTTTTTTGAGGTGTTTCGATCAATGGCAATTTACGCGTCGTTGGAGGAGGAGCAAAAGCAGAAATTGGAAGATATGAGCGAGACGGAAATTGCCGAGTTGGTATTGAGTCCTGCTGAAATGAATTTATTGCAACGTCCAAAAGGATTAATCCCATTTCATATCGTTGATGATGGTATATTGAATGCGTTTCAAGAACATGTGCTGCAAGCGAAAGAACTCTTACCAAACGAACCGTCGATTCATTTTACGCTTCAAGATGGATACCAAGAAGAAGTGAACGATTCCATTGCTGAGAGAGTAGATTTAAAGTCGATTCATGTGGAGTTTTCAACGCAAGACCGAGGAACGGATGCGTTTTGTTTTGATGAAAACCGAAATTTGATTGCATCAGATGGATTTCCACTTCGTCGACCAGCTGGTCACGGTTCGCTGTTGGTAAATTTGAACGATATTGACGCTGACCTAGTATTGATCAAGAACATTGATAATGTACAGCATATCTCGAAGAGTGCGCGTTCCAATGAAACCTGGAAAATTTTGGTGGGCGTTTTGGAACAATTCGAAAAGGAGGTGAAAAACCTACGCGAGAATTATTCGGATGAACGATTTGCTGAATTGAATGAGAATTATAAGTTGTTTCCCTCAGGTGAAGTCTTGTCGCAAGAACTTTTGGAAAAAATGGTAGCCAGACCTACGCGTGTGTGTGGAATGGTGTTGAATCAAGGAGCACCGGGAGGAGGACCGTTTTGGATTGAAAAATCGGGAGAAATCACCAAGCAAATTGTGGAGAAAGTTCAAATTTCAACGGTGGAAGACCAACAAAAAATCATGACGGAGAGTAGTCATTTTAATCCGGTAATGATCGTTGCTTCGAAAAATGATATGGACGGGAATAGACTCAACTTGCACGATTTCTCCAACGATGAACAATACTTGGTTGTAAAGAAACCCTACAACGGAAAAACCATTTATTACCGCGAATTACCTGGATTGTGGAATGGAGGAATGTACCATTGGAATACGTTATTTGTAGAAATTCCTTCGGAAGTATTCAGCCCCGTAAAAACCGTATTGGATTTAACAGCGAGTGAGCATCAAGCTGATTAACGGGCTGTTGGCTTTTTTCAGTAACTTGTCAATCAATCAAAACCGAAAACGATGAAACGATTTTTAGCAGTGGGAACGCTGTTCATCCTTCTTGTTGGAATCACTTCCTTAGCGCCCGCACCTAAATACAAGTACACGGCCTCAGAAGTCAAAATGTCTGTAATGTTTCCCGCAGAATTTACCACCGAAAATAGCGGAAATGAAAATTATAAAATGGTGAAAACACAAGCCATTGATGGCGACATGGTGTTTTTCGTTACCTATTCCATTTATGATGATGATTTCGATGATTCACAGTCTAGTACGTTCTTGGATGTTTCGGTTGATGCATTTACAGAAGCACTTGGTGCTGACATTCAAAAGAGATCGGAATGGATCGTGAATAAAAAAGAAGGAGTTTCAGTCACGCTAAATTCGGATGAAAACGATTTGACAGGAGATTACAGAGTGATCTTCTTGAATAAAACGCAATTTCAAATTACCGCCATTTCAAAAAAGGAGGGATGGGACGCGAAAAAGGCGAAGAAATTCTTCAAATCATTCAAGGTAGGGAAGTAGTTGGTGAAAACGTAGTCAACGAAACTTCTTTCTCCTCCTAGGAAATTGCAAGATGTACAGTATCTTTGATAGGTATGAACAAACTGATAGTTTTTCTGAAAAGAAGTTCACTGATCCTTATTTTACTGAAGTCTTCCTTAAGCTTCAGTTGTGATAGCACGCAAACAAGACAGGAATGCCTTGATATTCATCACCATTGGCTGAATGAGGCTTATGTGCTTACGCAAAACTGTGTGGGATTTTCGGCACCTGTTAGCGGACGAGCTTACGGCTATTTTTCCATTGGAATGTACGAAAGTAACGTCGAGTTTCTGCCTGAAATGAAGTCGCTTAGTGGACAGTTAATCGGATATAATCGTACTGTTTGGTTGGATGAAACAGAAGATTTGAACTGGAAACTTGTCGTAAATAGTGCCGATCTTGAGTTACTGAAATACTTCTATCGAAATATGCCGCCAGCGAATCTCGAACAACTCAATACCATGGGGGATTCCATTCAAAAAGTACATGGACGAAAAACGGCATCCAAAAAGAAGAAAAAATCCATTGCTTATGGTATAAAAATCGCTCAAGAAATTATCGAATGGTCGAAGCTTGATGGCGCAGACACGGCTTTTCAAGATAATTATCCAGATGAATTTCAGCCGCCGCAGTGTAAATCATGCTGGACGAAAACAACACCGGGTTATTTACCAGCGCTCTTGCCTTACTGGGGGAATAATAGTTCGTTGCTAGCTGGAGCTCAGGATGTCGCTCAATTATGCGAGGTGTTCACTTTTTCTACCGATTCCTCTTCGTTTATGTATGATCAGGCAATGATTGTCCTGAACAATTCAAAAGATGATGACCCGAAATATGAACGCATTGCGGAATTTTGGGATGATGGAGCTGGATATTCGGGAACGCCGAGTGGACATTTCTTTTCGGTGGCGCAATCCTTGGTGATCCGTGAAAATCGACCCTTGGATGAAGCCTTGGAACTCTATGTAAAACTGGGAGTAGCGGTCAACGAAGCGTTTATTTCAGCGTTTGCATTGAAGTACAAATTCAATTTTATCCGCCCGATTTCGTACATACAAAAATACATTGATCCGCAGTTCAATACACGGATCGCAAGTCCTCCTTTCCCTGAGTTTCCTTCGGGACATTCGTTTCAATCTGGAGCGGCATCAGAGGTAATGAAATCAATACTTTCAGATACAATCCCGATTATAGACTCCACGCATGTGAATCGCTCAGACATTGACGGCACGCCGAGAAACTACTCGTCCTTTACGGAGATGTCGGAAGAAATTTCGATTTCTCGCTTGTATGGAGGGATTCATTTTCGGGAAACCTTGGATATTAGTCTGGATTACGGACGAAGAATCGGACGATACGTCGCCCAAAATTTAAAGTGTAGAAATGAATAAGCTTGCTTGGATCATTTTTGGCTTTGCTTTTTTTCTGTCGAATGAAAATCTAAGAGCGCAATACTTCGAGGAGGTAAGTGCGAAGGTGGGAGTCGATTATACGTATCCGGGAAACGATTTTCAAATGGTAGGCGGCGGACTCATGGTCATTGATGTCAACAATGATGGATGGGAAGATTTTTTTCAATCGGGCGGAGTATTTGACTCTAAACTCTGGTTGAATCAACATGGAACGTTCGTTGATGCCACCGAGAGATATGGATTGGATGCATTGAAAGGCTATTTTATTCAAGGAGCTTTTTGCGCGGATTTCAACAACGACGGATACCAAGATTTTTTCGTGGTGAATTACGGAACAGGAATGAGTCGTGGAGACAAAAAATCACCTGCACTTTTGAAAAATATCAATGGATCTCATTTTGAAATTGTCGCGGTAGACGATGTATTACCACCAGGGAATTTTTCATCAGCATGTCTGGGAGATGTGAATAATGATGGCTGGGTCGACATCTATCTGACCAACTACGTTGCTTCTATGGGAGCACGTTACGATTCAAATGGCGTAGAAATTGGGTACAATCCAACCTGTTTCGAAAACAAGTTACTCATCAATAAGAAAGGGGAAGGTTTTGTTGAAATGGCGGAAAGCTACGGGCTTGATGACGGTGGCTGCGGATTATCGGCGAGCTTCACGGATTTCGACCAAGACGGAGACGTTGATTTGTTGCTCTTGAATGATTTTGGTGAGTGGACGGAACAAGGGAATCGCTGTTTTCGAAATGACTTTCCCAAAGAATCATTTACCGATGTTACAGATCAATATGGCTTTGGACGTGAAATGTATGGAATGGGAATCGGACAAGGTGACTACGATCAAGATGGCGACCTCGATTACTACATCACCAATATTGGAAGAAACTGCTTATTTCAAAACGAAGGGGATTCCTTCAAAGAAGTAGCGAGAGATTTGAACATTGATAACACCTACGCGTACGATTCGGTGTTTGGAACGAGTTGGAGTGGGCTGTTTTTCGACGCTGAATTTGATGGTGATCTCGATCTGTATCTTTCCAAAGGAAATGTAGCTACACTTGTTCCAAAAGCTGCGTTGAGTGATGCAAATCGCTTTTTCCTGAACAACGAAGGCTCATTTGAAGATCATACAATGAAAAGTGGAGTAGGGGATGTTTTGTCCCATCGCGGTTCAATTCTATTTGATTACGATAAGGATGGCGATTTGGACATTGTTTCATCGGTGGTAAAGTTGCCATGGAGTGCCTTCGCGAACAAGGATCAGAAAATCAAGGTGTACGAAAATCAGTTAAAGGCGAAGAACTGGATTGGCATTAAATTGATTGGAACGGAACCGATTAATCGGGATGCATTCGGAAGCAGTGTGCTGTTCGAGCATCAATCGAAACGTATGCTACGCGAAGTAGATGCCGCAAGTGGATTGTCTTCCCAATCGTCGCGAATTGTTTACTTCGGATTAAATGACAGCAAGAAATTGGAAAAGCTAACCGTCAACTGGTCGAATGGAGAAAAGACGGAATTAAAACGCCTTCGCGCCAACCGTGTGTACGAAGTCACCTTGAATGGTGGCGTACGTGTTCAAAAAGAGAAATAACAGAGGATTAGTTCTGTCCCAAGTCCTGCATGATCACATAACCTTCAGGAACTTTAGTGTAGAAGATGTTTTCTTTGTCTTCCAATGTGAATTCGATGTTCGATGCTGTAAAGTGCATTTCTACTCCTTCAGCTACGGTAAAGAATTCCAAGGGGAATCCAGGAATCAGTGAATTTGAAATTTGCTGCCCACTGATGTCGATATCAACTTCTTCGGTGTACCAGTAAACCGATTTCATTCCGTTCACAGTAACAATTGCCTTCTTACAGTTGTAGCCAAGAATCACCTTTTCTTCGTCCACCAATTCAACCGAACTTTCAGGTTGTGGTTGAACGTTCGCAGTATCGACCGTTAACGTACGCGTTGCAAATTTCCCGATTGCTCCACTCATTAAACTCAAGGTTGTGTTTGTGGATAAATCAACTACAGCGGAAAGTTTGTACAATCTACCCATCTCAAAATCAACACGTGAAAAGTTTTGGGTGAAGAAGATTTCCATTTTACTGTTGCGCAAAAGTCCAGCTTGTTGTTTCGCCTTCATTGTTGTGTCAACCGCCTTCACGTCGATTGAGTATTGAAGATAACCTTCTGTTTCTTGTGCAGAAGCCGAAAAAAGAACTGTAAAAACAGTAAAAAGCGTTAAAATGTGTTTCATAGAACAAATATAATGAATTCTAAAACCAGTAATTTATATGGTTTTGTTTGAGCTTATTGAAAAAAGCATGCCATTTTACTTCGCAATCAATTTGATGCGTGCGTACCTGTTCTGAGCGTGCATCTTTTCGGAGCACCAACCGCAGTCGTTTAGCGGTTGACTGTACCCAATTCCAACAGTGTCAATTTGATCAGCAGCAATTCCTTTTTTAACGAGTGCCTCTTTAAGCGCCATTGCACGTTTCTCACTGAGTTTTAAGTTGTATTTCTTCGATCCACGCTTATCTGTATGACCTTCGATGACAATTCGACTTTGTTTGTTGTTGTTCAAAAAGGTAATTAATTGAGGTAACTTATCGAGGCTATCATTCAAGTTGTACTTGTCAAATTCGAAATAGAAAATAGGTACTTCAAATGAGTTCACGAAGGCGAAAAATTCCGATGAATCTGGTTTTTCTACTTCAATTACTTCTCGCTCGATGACGTATTCAATGAAATACATGTCATCATCTCCAGCTCCTCCCTTGCGATTCGATGTGTATCTGGCTGTACTATCAGAATAATACTGAAAGTTAAATTCGTCTCTCGGGCCATTTACAGGAGACAATACGTGCTCAATTTCTCCAAATCCATCGGCTGTAATTTTCGATTTGTAGACATCCAATCCTCCGAAACCGGGGAGACCGTCTGATGAGAAACTGAAAAGACTGTCATCGAGAAAGATAGGATACATTTCATCAGCGTCCGTATTGAACTTCGAGAGAGGAGTAGGCTTTGTCCAAGTTCCTCCATTCAATTGACTCATGTACAAGTCCGCTCCATTTGTTTTGGGACCAACTTTTGAAAAAATGAGTTGATTTCCTTCGCTGTTCAAAGCTCCGTGAGCGCACGAGGTGGTGTCTTCATATCCTGAGTACTTCCACGGTTGTAATTCACGAATGCTTAGCGTCGATTGATCGAAGATGCCTTTGTACAAGTGCGGAACCATGTCAATTGGCTCTCTTGAAAGTGGACGAGCAACTGTTACCCATACCTCGGAAGTCGTTTCGTTCAATGTAAATGACGTAATGGCCGCGTCTCTAAACTCTTCGTCGAGCGTAATGATGGTTGGCTCATTGTTGATGCGTACGAAAGGACGAGCAAGAACAAGTTCGGCATCGTTGATTTTTGATGCTGTTACAAATGATCCGGTGCTGTCTTGTCCAACTTCGCTGAATTCAATGACACCTTGATCAAGGTACTTTTCTCCGGTGATATTCGCCTTTGCATTGTTTCCTTCAAGTAAACGATTCCGTACAATATCGGCAGGAATTTCTGAGGTCACCAAATCACAGGACGCAATTTTGTGCTTTACGTCGTACTCGTTATCCAAGGATTGATACTTCAAATAGGAGACACGAGCCTTGTCGTAATTTCCAACTCCAAAATTCGCTTCTCCATTCATGAAATAGAAGAATGGCTCTACTTTAGGCGTTTTCAGTAGCGAATCAGAAATGGGGAGACAATTTTTGAAATCTCCCGTGATGTAGTAACCATATCCCAAACGCTTATATTCTTCCAGAGGAAGAGGCATTTCTCGGGCGATCTCAGCAAACATTTCTGTTGATCGCTCATATTCGTATTTGAAGAACAACTTATTCGCTTCACGAATGGATTGTCCCCATGATGCCAGCGATATGCAGCAGGCAATAGTGAGCAGAGTGGTTTTCATATGTGTGGAGGATTCGTGTCTAAACTTAATAGCGTGGAGAGTAGATACGATTGCGTTTCAACCAAGGAGTTTTACTTCTTCTGTTCAAACGTGAAAATACTTGATATTCGAGGAACACTTCGTGCGATCCTGAAGAATAATCGCCGATGTCAGAAAGGGTATAATCATAAGAATATCCAATTCGCATCGGTCCAATTTGTCCTCCAATCATTGCTACGATAGCATCTTTATGTCGGTAAGAAGTTCCCATCCAGAAAACGCGCTTGTATTCAAGAATCAATGAACCGTCTACTTGAAAGTTCGTTGTTTCAATCATTTGGGCGAGGGTAGAGGTCTTGAGCAAAAAGCGTTCGTTCAAAACAAAATTGTATCCTGCCAAAAGGTAGTACGTTCTTACCAATGGGTTCGTAAATGGAATGTTGTAGTCGTACAAATCGCGTTTCAATTGAACGAGGTTGTGCGCTGAAATTCCTGCATATCCGCGGTTTTTGTAGTGATAATACACCCCAACATTCGCATCTGGTACCAATTGATTATTGAAACCACGAAGCACAGCTGGATCTTCAGGTAGGTACGTCGTTAGCTGATTCACGTCAATCATGTGTTGCGTGAGCGAGATTCCCAGACCAAAACCAATCTGATGAGTTCTACGACTGTCCAATTTCAAATGATAGGCTGTATTGAAGTCGAAACCAGTTCTTCTGCTAGGTCCAGCAACATCGTTAAAGAACAATCCACCGATGGCCATTTCGTCGGAAAGCATGGCGTGACATGAAGCCGATTGAGTTGTTGGAGAGCCAGGATAGTTTACCCATTGCTTTCTGTAATTCAACTGGATTGGGATATAATCTTTGGCTCCAGTGGCACCCGGGTTCACGAGCATCTCATTGAACAAATATTGGGATGTAAGCGCAATTTGCTGTGCTGAAGCACTAGCAGTAAACCCAATAAAAATGATGAATAAATACGTTTTCATTTTTTCTTATCTTAAGATTGTAATTGTTCCTTTTAAGTTTTCTCGATCTGGGACTCCGAGATTGATAACCCAGTAATAAACGGCAGCTGGTGATTCAGCTCCTTTTGATCTTCCATTCCATGGTTCGTATAAACCTTGTGAGTGGTAAACACGAGTTCCCCATTTGTTGAAGACTTGTACATCTGCATCTGGATAGAGCTCCATGTTGTCGATAACCCATGTGTCGTTGTAGTTGTCTCCATTTGGAGAAAATGCCGTCACAGGATCAATACATCCATTTTCGTCTTTTGATACAAACACCGAATCAACACCTGTACACCCAAGAACATCGGTAACGATAACGGAGTAGTACTGATTGGAAAGTTGAAGGTTCACATCTGAAATATCACCATTCGACCATAAATAAGTGTACCCTTCATTTCCTCCGATAGGATAAACAAAAGCGATTCCGTCATTTTGGTCGATACATGTAACAGGTGTATGATCAAAACTCATGGTGATCTCGTTCGGCTGTCCGAGTTCTACTGTAATCGAATCTTGACATCCTTTTGTATCCGTAGCAATGAGTGTATAAATATCGCTAGGCACATTGATAAGGTCTTCAGAGGTTGCTCCGTTCGACCAAAGTGTAGTATATCCAGGATTTCCTCCTGTAATGTCCACGTTGATGTTACCATCTGATCCTTGGAAACAACTTACTACGTTAAAGTCATAGTCGATAACCAATTCTTCTGGCTCAGGAAGAACAAGGAACATTTCGTAGAAACAGTTATTCGAATCAAGAATTTCTAATTGATATGTTTCGGCAGGGAATCCAACCAAATCTTCTGTTTGAGCAGACAATGCAAAGTTCGAATTGAACCATGAAAAGCTATATGGCGCTGTTCCTCCGATTGGAGAGATGTCGATAATTCCGTCGGATAAACCGAAGCATGTAACAGGCGTAATCGTTTCATTGAGCGTTACAGCGTCTGGCTCTTCCACAAGAAGTACATCAGACAATTGACAACCGTTGAAATCCGTTGCTGTAAAAATGTATGTTCCTGCAGTAAGATCGATGATTGTGGAAACAGTATCTCCATTCGACCACTGATAGCTGTATGGAGAAGTACCACCATTCACGGTAAGATCAATTTCTCCATCCGTTCCATTTTTACAAAGAACATCAGTAACAACTGCTGAGTAAGAAAGACTTTCTAACGGTTCCGTTAGTTCCAAATTATCGTCGATCGTACACCCATTCGCATCAGTTACTGTTACAGAATACAATCCCGCGGTGAGCAAGTTAATATCTTGTGTAATGGCAGAAGTGTTCCAAGAATAAGTATAGTTCGGAACTCCACCCGTTACGGTTAAGTCAATTGATCCTGTATTGTCCCCGTGACAAAGAATGTTAACTCCGTCCATTGTTGTAGCGAGTGCAGGAGGCTCGTTAATATCCACAGTATCAACAAACGTACATCCATTTTCATCCTCAATTTCGAAACGATACGAATCGGCAGGATATCCAACTAAATCTTCCGATTGAACACTCAAGTTAAAAGTTGAATTTGACCATACAAAGGTATAGGAACCTGTTCCTCCCGTTGGTGTTAAATCAATGATTCCGTTTGATTCGCCAAAGCAATTCACATCTGTAATTGTGCTCGTAGCCGTAAGTGGGGAAGTAGGTTCGTTGATCGTTACAGCATCGTTGTACAAACAACCGTTCGCGTCTGTCACAGTATAACCATAGGTTCCCGCAAGTAAATTTGTAATATCCTCAGTGGATTGACCCGAAGTCCATGATACAACGTAACTAGGTGTACCTCCAGAAATTGTTAGGTCGATTGATCCTGTATTGTCTCCGTGACACAAAACATCAACAGAGCTAAAGATGACCGTAATAGGTACGGGTGGTTCCGTAATTTCTTGAGATATTGAGGCAATACAGTTGTTTGCATCTTCAACAACACATGTGTATGTCTCAGCAACCAATCCACTCAGGTCTTCAGAAGTTCCAATTGATACTGAATTAGAATTGGTCCAAGCGAATGAATACGTTCCGACACCTGTTCCTCCGGAAACAGATAAATCAATTTCTCCATCATTTCCACCATTACAACTTACATGGGTTGGTATGGTAGATAAAGCCAAAGCAGGTGGTTGATTCACTGTTGTAACTGGAATATTGAGTTGACATCCTTTTGAATCTGTAACTGTTACCGAATAGTCGTCAGCAACTACATTGCTTAAGATCGGTCCAGACTCAGCAAATAGGGTCGTACTGTTCGACCACTGGTATGTGTATCCAGGCGTTCCTCCAGAAGGTGTAAATTCCAAACTTCCTGTGGCATCACCGTTACACAAAACGTCTGTAGTACTAACAACTCCTGATAAAATGGTTGGTTGTGCGACGTTGTACGAATTGAAAGAAGTACAGCCGTTGGCATCTGTAACTGTGACATCATATACTCCTGCACCCAATCCAACAAGATCTTGGGTTGTTTGCGCATTACTCCAAGAATAGCTGTAAGACGTTGTACCACCTGAAACCGTAATGTCGATCGCTCCATTTGTTCCTCCAAAACAAGAAGGGTTCGAAATAGATGCTGATACCGCCATAGGTTCATTGGGCTGATCGATGATGAAGTCTTTACTTGCTGTACACAGATTTACATCAGTAACCGTCAATGTATAATTTCCGGCTAAGGCACTGGTTAAATTCTGAGCTGTAGAAGAGGTCGGACCTGTCCAATTGAATGAGTAATTTGGCGTTCCTCCGTTAATCGTTGTATTGATTTCTCCTGTTGCTTGAGTGGAGCAGAGGACATCGGTAACAGAACCACTAATGGAAATAGGATCTGGTGAATTGATAATCACTCCACCCGTAACAACACATCCTGTTGTTTCATCTTTGATGTTAACAGTATATCCGCCTGCAGGTAGATTTGAGATTGTACTCGAAGTTTGCGTACCACTTTGGATCACTCCATTTGACCACGTGTATGTGTATGGACCAAAACTAGGCACAATGATCGAAATCGTTGCCTGTCCGTCAAAAGCTCCGTAACACGAAACGTGTTGCGCTGTTGCTTGAATCGTTGGACAGCCAGGAGGAGGTGTACTGCCATTATTTGCAGAAACAATTCCCGATAAAAATGACCCGAAAAAGAGAGTTAAAATTGCTTTTTTAATCATCACTAGCTTATCTTATAATTGTAATTGTTCCTGTGTATTCATCGTTTGCTTCATTTCCTAAAATGATAATGTAATAGTACACTGCTGAAGGGAGAGGGTTTCCGTTGTACGTTCCATCCCATGGCTCATACGGTATTTGCGTATCGTATACTTCATTACCCCATTTGTTGAAGACTTTAATTACTGCATCTGGATACAATTCAATGTTTCGAATAACCCATGTGTCGTTGTAATTATCTCCGTTTGGTGTAAATGTGTTTGGTGTGTTGATACACTCATCTGGATTCATTTCTATCTCAAAAGAGAATGGCATTGTACAGCCGTTGTTATCCGTAATGATTACGTCATAAACTCCGGGTGGTACATCTTCCAAGAATTGTGATGTAGCTCCAGTTGACCAACTATATGTGTACTGTGGAGTTCCACCGTAAGGGTAGACGAAAATATCACCGTCTGTTTGGTCAATACAACTCAAAGGATTGATTTCAAACTCAATTCCAATTTCACTTGGCTGATTGATGATGGCAGAATCTCTAACGATACACCCTTGATTATCGGTAACAGCATATGTGTATACTCCAGTTGTTAATCCTGTCAAGTCTTCCGTTGTTGCTCCCGTATTCCACAAGTACGTGTAAGCAGGAGATCCACCAGTCGTTGTCACATCGATTGCTCCATCTGCTCCGTCGAAACAAGAAGCATCGGTAACAACTGCACTCGTAAGGAATGGAGTAGGTTCACCTACCGTAATTGTTTGCTCAACAATACATCCGTTGTTGTCGCGCACTCGAATGAAATAGTCTTCAGCAATCAATGAGTCCAATAATTCACTTGGATTATTCAAGAAGATTGAGTTTTGATTCCCCCAATCAAAGCTGTATGGAGCCACACCGCCTGAAACAGTCATTTCAATCGATCCATCATCGTATCCATAGCAACTCGCGTCAACTACCACAAAAGAAGTGGTTAATGCTGTTGGTTCGGTAATGGTAGCTCCTGTAAACGCTGTACAACCTTGTGCATCTGTTACGGTAAGTGTGTACGTTCCTGCAGGTGCACCGATTAAGTTCGGAGTAGAATCTCCATTCGACCAGTTGTATGTGTATGGTCCTGTTCCGCCTTGCACAGATGTTTCAATTTCACCATCTGATGTACCGTTACATTTCACATCGGTAACAAGTGTTGTAACCATCAATGGAGCATTTGGTTCATCTACAGTGAAGGTCATTGAGTCGACACATGCATTGCCATCTGTGGCAGTAAGTGTGTAGTCTCCTGCAAGCAATCCACTGATATCTTCTGTTGTTGATCCATTTGACCAAGCGAAGTTATATGGGAAAGTACCTCCAGAAACCGTTGCGTCAATAGCGCCATCATTGATTTGGAAACAATTCGCATCGTCGATAATTCCTGTTATCGATAATGGTGCGAGAGGCTCTGCGATTGTTGCGGAAATAGTGCTCTCACAACCGTGGTCATCCGTAACAATAACAGTATAAGTATCGGCAAATTTATCCGAGATGTCTTGAGTGGTATCGGTCATTACGACGTTTGCTCCATTCGACCATAGTTGACTGTAAGGAGCAGTTCCTCCTGCAATTGTCAAGTCGATGGCTCCAGTGTTTGATCCGTGACAGTCAACATCTGTGACAACTGTACTCAAGGTTACTGGCGCTGTAGGCTGACTCAACGTTAAGTTGTCTGTAATGCTACATCCATGACTATCCGTAACCGTTAATTCGTAGTTTCCTACAGGTAGATTCGTGATGTCAGCTGTCGTTTGACCTCCGCCTGTCCATAGATAATTGTACGGAGCGGTTCCTCCAGAAACAGCTGAAGAAATGCTTCCAGTTGATTCTCCAAAACATAGAATATCAACACCTGAAAGAGTCAGTGATAAATCTGCTAATGGTTCATCCAATTGATATGAATAAGTATCCGTACATCCGTTTGCATCCGTTACCGTCAGGTCGTAGTTGCCAGCAGTTACCGCTGAAAGAATAGAACCAGTTGTTCCGTTTGACCATGCGTACGAATAGTTTGGTGTACCTCCAGCAATTCCTGGATCAACTGCACCTGTTGCTTGACCGAAACACAAGATATCCGTTACAAGTGGAGTAGAAGAAAGTGGAGATACTGGCTCACTGATCACTTGTGATATCGTTGCTTGACATCCTTTTGAGTCAGTAACAAGCAAGTTGTAGTTTTCAGCTACTAAGTTGGCGATATCTTCCGTTTGCATTGGAAGTACAATTCCTCCAGCGTTCGTCCAAGTGTATGAGTATCCTCCAGGAATATTTCCTCCTGTAGTTGTGATATTAATTGCTCCAGTATTCGATCCGTGGCAATCAACATCTGTGAAATTGTCTACCGTAAGGGCTAAAACATTTGCAGGTTCATTGACTGTATAACTTTGGATACTTTGACATCCTTTACTATCCGTAATAGTGAGGGTATGAACTCCAGCTCCAATATTGATAATGTCTTCCGTAGTTTCTCCTGTATCCCACAAGTAGGTGTATTGAGGAGTTCCACCAAAGGTTCCAACTTGAATGGCTCCAGTGAGGTTGTTTTTACAGTCAACATGAGTAATTGCTCCTGATTGACCTAAGACATTTGGCTCTTCAATCACAAATGTTTGTGTAGCGATACAGCCGTTGTCATCAGAAACAGTCAAATCATAGGTTCCTGCTCCTAATGTAAATTGGTCTTCCGCTCCAGGAACCAATCCAGTTCCGTTAGCCGTTGTCCATGTATAGGTATAGTTTCCAGATGTTGTTCCTCCAGAAACGGTAACATCAATTACACCGTCTGCATTTCCGTTACATGAAGCGTCTTGCGTAGTGGATAAAATTTCAACCTTCGATGGCTCGGTAATGGTTGCCGCAGCAAAGTAATTACATCCGTGAGAATCATGAAGGATAAGTGAGTATGTACCTGCTGTTAATCCTGTTGGGCTAGCTGCCGTTGAGCCATTTGACCAAACGTAGTTGAACGTTGCAGGATCATAAGTTGTTTGGATCATTTGTGTGTTGATCGCACCGTCATTTCCGTCAAAACAACTGACATCTGTAGTAGAGATAATACTCAAGTCAGGGATGGCTTCGGAGAACATCGAGAATTGGAAACTCGGATCTGAGAACGTACTAAATCCTTCCAAACTCCAAGTGTTATCGTACCAATCATAGGTAAAGTCGGCGAGAGGTAAACTCACATCCAACAATGGTCCGATTTGCAAGTTAAATCCACTGTATCCAACAGCAGGGATGGTAAATGATGGCGTACAAACCGTAGTTGAACACCATTTGAATGGGTTACTCCATGATGGACATGGGTAAGGAATCGAAATACAAATCTCTGGTACTGTGATTGCAGGTGTTATTTCGATTGGTGGAATTTCTAAACCGAATGCAAGTGCCTGCATTACTACTTCAATGGAAACAGAATCATAAGTATGGTTCCTGAAAATTCCGTCAATAGAATAGGTGGGTTGAATATCGATCTGGTTGTAATAACACGGATACCTATAAGTAAGTGTTCCTCCAATTTCTAGATTGATAATACTACTCGTTCCGGAAGGACCAGAGGTGCCATCGGGTAGGGTAGACGTGTATTCCACGGGGACAGGGAATTGATATTGTCCGTATACTTTAGGTGTAAAGTCGAAACACTGCTTGTTTTCAATTTTAAAAACAATTTCCGTTGAGAAAAAGTTCCAGCTAAGTGTTGCCAAACCTAATAGATCTTCAGAACCAGAAAGGTTTCCGAGTACAGGACCAACGGGTGGTGGCAAATTACCTAGTAAGGCAAAAACGGATAATGAAATGTTTAGGTACTCAGGATCTGGACCAACACCTCCACCACAAGCAAACATGTCTCCGGTAACAGGATCAACAAAATCACTTGTTTCAACATAAGGCAAGTCCAATATTCCTTCCAATCCAAAGTTTCCTAGAGGATCATTTGGAATGATTGACGTACTGACAGGGAGTCCAGGAATGGATTCAACTGGTCCAAAAGAAAGCGGTCCAGCAGAAATAGTCAAGAAATCTGCCTGAGTTTGATTGATGGTAAATATGTTAATGTTGATCAATCCCGTGTTAAAGCTAGGAATCACAGGGAAAGTCGTACATCCAAAGACACAAACGGTAGCGGATAAACCAAATCCCATCGAAAAATAGAAGTCTAAAGAGGCTTCCCCAGCGGTTGGGTATCCTGTTTCTAAACTTGCTCCAGGTAATACTTCGTAATCTGTTTCGATTAAAACTTCGTCTCCAGGATCGTATGTTCCATCGTCTGTTACGGTGTTGGTGATATCAATCGGGTAATCGACCTCTACCGTTCCGGCAGAGAATCCATTCAAAGAGAAATCCATCCCGATGTTTCCGTTGATATGTCCGTTAATTGCCGCACCAAAACTTTGTCCAAGTATCGTTACGATTCCCGCGTTTCCTGTACCAAAGGTTTCATTCCAACTGGTTCCAAAGAGATTAATCGTTTGATCAATGGTAATGGCGTTGAAAGATGGACCGAACATGTTCTGTACACCACTTTGAAACGGAACCGTGTGTATTTCCTGCTGAGTTTGCCCGAAGCTATACGTTGAGAGTAGGAAAGTCAACGTAAACAAAAATCGAGCTGCTGTATTACTTTTCATCTTGATTGATGTTGAGTTGAATAGATTGGATGGTTGTTAGGATGTCAGACTCAATGAGTTCTTCCAATTTTGTTGGGTAGGTAATGTTTAACCAAAGCGTTTTGTTTAAATCTCCCGCGTATACCATGTATCGGATGAAATCAACATCGCTTGTGACAAAAGACGATTTGTAGTAGATCCCTTTCACGCCATTATCGCTCACAAAACTTTGTTTCTCAATAAAAGTCAGACCGTTTTTTCGAAAAAAGTCGTCAGTCATGCCTTCACTAATTTTAATGTAGTTGGCATTGTCGATCATGGTCATGATGATACCACTGCTTGCTTCATAATGAATGTACCCATTGAATTTATCCGTTGGCTCGAAACCTTCTGGTGGCGTGATCAACGACAAATTGGTTTCTACCTTTTCCGGGAGATTGACAACGAGTGAATCGCTATTGTTTTTATTTTCAGGCTCTTGAGGATCGGTCGATTGTCCCAAAGAGATGTGAGGGGTCAAGAGCAATAATAGCCCAAAAAGTAGCGAGTTTTTCATAATATTAGTCAGTATTGCGCGATAGTAATGGACAAAATTAGGACAAATTTGCCAAAGGGAAGGCTTTTTTTTAACATATTTTGGATTTTTATAAAAACGGTTTAATCAGACTTGTATGTTTCGATTATTTCTCGTGTCTTTGTATCGCTTAATTTTTGCGTAAATTATGCATACCTAGTACTTATGAAATATATTTAACTGATGAAGAGGTTTTTAAAAATAGCTGTACTTCAATTTTTTTCCATCTTAATTGTTGGGAACACTTTAGCTGCCGACCGATTTTGGGTAGGTGGTTCTGGAGACTGGAATGATAACAACCATTGGTCAGCGACAAGTGCAGGTGGATCGGGAGTTTCTATTCCTGGACCTACCGATAATGTGATTTTTGATGCAGCTTCTGGTTTAACGGCTACAAGCGTTGTCAATTTGAATGCTGCTATTACGGTTATCGACTTCGATTTTTCTGCGGTAACGACTTCATTCACATTTAATTCAAATGGATTGTCAATTGAATTTACTGGATCGGTTACTGGAAATACGGCAGGAGTATTATTTACAGGAACGTGGTTGCCAATCGACTTAAACACAACCCTTGTTGGGGAAACGTTTACTTCAGGCGGAACAATTTGGGTGCAGGATTTCATTACAACGGGAGAGCAAATCACCTTCGTGGATGATTTCAGTAACGGAACAGGAATGGTTCAAGTTGATTCGGGAGGAGTTGATCTTACTGGGATTAATTTTGAGTGTGGAGAGTTCTTGTCGTCATCCAACGGCACGAGAGCAATCGACCTAACAAACGCGACGATTAATGTCAACTTGGGGGCTTGGACAATTGATTCTACGAATCTCACATGGACTGCTACAGGTTCAGAAATTATCCTAGGTAACAACGCAGGATTAGGGGCGTTTTCAGGTGGTTCGCTTCCGTATGGTTTTCTGCGTTCTGTTTCCGCAACCCTGTTAGAATATGATGGTAATAACTCATTCGGATTGTTTGAGTTAGTCCCTTCAAGTACCTTTGAAATAAATAACGGAGATACGCTTTCTACGGATTCATTGATTGCATCAGGATCTTGTGCTTCGCGGTTGATCATTAAAACAACTCATGGTGGACCAAATGGGTTCATTAATAAAACTGGATTTAACAGTTTATCTCTCACAGGTCTCGATATCGATAACGTTGATGCTGTAGCGCCTGCGACCTATAATGTTAGCTTTTCGGCTGTGCAAAATGCAAGTGGATGGACGCTAAACTTTACTAAGTTCTTCTGGATTGGAGATAGTGGAGATTGGAACGATTTAAGTCATTGGTCGTTCAGTTCTGGTGGAACAATTGCTGGATGTCTTCCTTATATTTCGGATTCGGTTTTCTTCGATGCGAATTCATTTACATCGACTGGACAAGAGGTTGTTGTAGACGATACGGCCTTTTTTGGAGCAATGCATTGGCAAAACATCGTGGGGAATCAAACGTTAAGTTTGGATTCGAGCATTTGGGCGTACGGTGATGTGCGCTTGCATCCCAATTTGACACTTATTCGAAACACGATCACAAGTGCAGTTCAGTTTAATGATCAAGCTGATTTATTCCCGAATTCCGCAACAATAGATGCTTCCATTTCATTGGTGATGCCGTCACCATCTACCTCTCTGAATCTTCAAGGAGACCTCGTGATGAGCGATACATCTAGTATTATTCTATTCAATGGAAAGTTCGCTACACTCAATAATTCCTTGAAAACGGGAACGTTCTTTACGGCAAATGATCCGTCAACGGCTGTTGATAATCGAGAAGTAGATTTCGGTAGTTCAACGATTGAGTTGGTGTCACAGTTTAGTTCGCTTGGTGATACGTCGATTGTTTTTGATGCAGGGACATCGCATGTTCTAATTGGTGATACCATGAATTTTGACAATGCTCTTTCTACGGAAGGATTGACTTTTCATGATGTAACCTTGAACTTTACACCGTTGAATATAGGACCATTTCCATTGTTGCAAGCTGTGAGAGGTTCAAATACGTTTAACAAATTGGAAATCATCAAGGGATCGCATGTGTATTTGCAAGAAAATGCAACACAAACCATTAATGATAGTTTGATCATGCAAGGAAATTGTCTGGATTCCATTTGGTTGCGCTCGCTTGACACAACAACGAATGTTCAGGCATTGATCAATAAAACGGTCAGTTCGGATGTCCTTTCGGAATGTGTGAACCTCGGGGGAATTCGTTATGTGAACCCATCTGCCGTTACTTTCTTCTCGACAGATTTAGGAAATAACACCAATTGGGTATTTAGTTCCATCACGCCAACAACTGCAGATTTCACCTTCTTTGGAGCATCTGGAAGTGTATGTTTCGGTGATACCGTCTTCTTTAATAATACTTCCACTGCATTCTCCGGAAATCAAAACGACTTATTCATGCAATGGTCGTTTAACGATGATACACTTGGATTCGTTCCTGATACCAACGCACATATATTTAATGGTAGTGGCGATTTCAACGTGACACTTCAAACGGAATACACCAACTTTTGTACGGATGAAATTACACAAGTTGTAACGGTAAATGAGCCTATCGTCTTTTTAGCTACAGATGAATTCGACCTCGAAATTTGTGCAGGCGAAGAAGTAACTTTTGAAGCAAGTAGTCCAGTTGATGGAACGGAATTCGAATTTTTCGTAAACGGTACTTCTGTACTTGGTCCGGGTGTAAATGATACGCTCTTTGTCACGACAGGACTGGCGGATGGAGATACGGTGAGTGCCCAGAGTTTCTTGAGTGGATGTGCAAGTGATTCGATTCCACAGTTAGCGTTTGTGGTGAATGCACTACCTACGTTTACAATGGTATCGTCGGATAGTGACACAACGATTTGTGCGGGCGATTTTGTTTCATTTACAGGAATTGGCGGTGCTTCAACAGATTTGTACCAGTACCAAGTAAATGGTTCGAATGTGACGAGTATGACCTTGGATAGCACATACAGCACAGCTGCATTGAACGATAATGACGTAGTAACATTGTTTAGCCAAACAACAGACGGTTGTATCGACTCTTCATTCATGACTTTTAACGTGGATGCTTTGCCAACAACGGCACTTACGTCAACGGAATTGGGGACGATTATTTGTCAAGGAACAAACGTTACGTTTACGGCGAGTGGAGCTACAACGTATGAGTTCTTCATTAATGGAGCATCTCAAGGTGCAGCATCAACGACTACCACCTTCTCAACATCGTCGCTTACAGCTTCAGATACCGTTTCTGTGATGGGATATTTAGCTAACGGCTGTTCGTTCGAAGCACCTCAGAAATTCAGTTATAGCTTTATCGCAACACCAACAATTACTTTAACTTCTTCGGATAGTGATACAACAATCTGTAGTGGAGAAACAGTAAACTTTAGTGCTTCGGGTGGTGCAAATTACGAGTTCTTTATTGATGGTGTTTCGCAAGGTACTCCTTCACCAGTTACCAACTTTTCTACATCGAGTTTAACCGATGGACAGGTCGTTTTTGTAGTCGGTGACTTGGGTGGTTGTCCTGGAGTTTCTTCGAGTATGACGTTTACTGTAACACCGAGTCCAACAACGGTTCTTTCGAGTAGCGATGTGGATCATATTATTTGTCAAACCGACTTAGTAACCTTTACGGGAAGTGGTGCAACGAATTACGAATTTTTCATAGATGGAGTGTCACAAGGACCTGCTTCAACGAATAATACCTTTTCTACAAGTACCTTAATCAACGGGCAAACGATTGTTGTGAGTGGAGAGACAAACGGATGTGTGGTTCAGGATCAGTTGACGTATACCGTACTCAGTACGCCATCCATCAGTTTGTTTTCCGATGATGCTGACAATATTATATGTACGGCTGAACCGATTACCTTTACAACTGGAAATGGAGCTTCGTATCAATTATTCGTGAATGGGTCGCCATTTGGATCGCCTCAAACGTCTTCTACTTTTGTGAATCCGGCACTGCCTGTTGGAACGAACTCAGTTTTTGTTGAGGGAACAGGAGCAAACGGATGTACATCAACGAGTTTACCGGCATTGTCGGTTACGGTGAATCCAATCCCAACGGTTACGATAACGAGTTCGGATGCAGATGATATTATTTGTGCTGGAGAATCAGTAACATTCACAGGGAACGGAAGTAACCAATTCCAGTTCTTCATTGATGGTGTGGCGCAAACAACTTTATCAACAAATGCGACATTCACGACAACTTCATTGGCAAATGGAGAAGCGGTTGAAATTATCGGGTCTTCGCTCGGATGTACAGCTTCTTCAGGTGTTATTACCATGACAGTTAATCCTGTGCCAGTGGTAACAATGATCAATACTGATCCGAACAATATTTGGTGTGCTAACGAAGTTGTTGACTTCGAAGCAAATGGCGCAGCGAACTATGAATTCTTCGTGGATGGTGTATCGCAAGGGGCTTCATCTCCAACGAACACAATCAATTCATCAAGTTTCCCTGTTGGAACATATACGGTAGAAGTTGTGGGTGAGCAAACAAACTGTTTCGCATCAGCATCAATTGGCGTGATTGTTAATCCGCTTCCTGTTCCAACATTAGTTTCTTCAGATATCGATGATATTATTTGTGCTGGAGAATCGGTAACGTATACTGCAGGTGGCGGTGGAACATATGAGTTCTTCGTAGATGGTGTTTCTCAAGGAACGTCATCAGCAATTAGTTCTTTCACCACATCGAGTTTGGCAAATGGAAATGTGGTGTCTGTTGTGGTAACTTCCTCTGGAGGATGTACTGAAAGTACGTTGGGTGGAGTGATGACAGTAAACCCAATTCCGTCGGTTAACTTGACAAGTTCCCATCCAACAAATGAGATTTGTATTGGGGAGAGCGTTACGTTTACTGCTACTGGAGCCACTGATTATGAATTTTTCGTGAATGGAACATCTCAAGGAAGTCCATCTACGACATCAACATTTACAACTACGTCACTTTCCAATAGTGATGTCGTAAGCGTCTCTGGATCATCGCTGGGTTGTGCAAATAACTCTTCTGGATTGAGTTTCATTGTGTACGATTATCCTGTCGTTTCATTGTTAAACAACGGAGATATTCAAATTTGTTCAGGTGAGTTAACGGACCTCGAAGCATCTGGTGCGGGAACGTATCAATTCCTTGTAAATGGAAACCCTACAGGACCATTTTCGCCGAGTACATCATTTACAGATCCTTTATCCAATGGGGATGTCGTAACTGTTTCAGGAGAGTTGAATGGCTGTGCTTCTACATCTACAGATAGCTATACATTCACTGTATTTGATTTTCCAATTATATCAACCGTTTCAAGTGATGCGGATAACATCATTTGTTTAAACGAGACGGTTACGTTCACGGCTTCATCAGCAATGACGTATGATTTCATGTTGAATGGAACAGTCCTTCAGTCAGGAGCGACAACTTCATTCTCCATTAATACATTGGAAGATGGTGATGTGATTTCGATTGTTGGTTACAATGGTGATTGTCCATCTACTCCAGATATCTACACCTTTACGGTGAACAGTATGAACTTAGATTTGCAAGCTTCGCCATCCAACATGATTTGTGAAGGAGAGGCAGTAACGTTTACGGCATCCGGTGGAGATAACTACGAGTTTTTCTTGAATGGAGTTTCAACGGGACCAATGTCGGCAAACAATACGTATACGAACACGACGCTTGCTGATTTGGATGAAGTAACGTTTACAGCGAACAATCTGACAACAGGATGTACGCAAGCATTGGGAGATTTCATCATCATGAATGTTATTGACGAACCGCTTATTACCGCATTATCATCTACCGATTTTTGTGAGGGTGACTCTGTTGTTTTGGTGAGCCCTGTACCGTACGGTAATCAATGGTACTTGAATGGAACGGCGATTTCTGGTGCAACAGATTCATCATACGTTGCCTACACGAGTGGCGTTTACTCCTTGGAAATTGCATCAGGAGGAGATGGTTTGGTGTGGTCATTCGGACAAAATGCAAGTGGATCACTTGGAAATGGAACGAACTTCAATAGTACAGATCCTGTTCCAGCATCATCTGCTCAAAGTTTCGACGAACTGACCTCTGGATACGAATTCGTGCTTGGAGTTACAACCTCAGGTGAATTGTATGCTTGGGGAGACAACAGCGCAGGACAACTAGGAGATGGAACATATACTTCGAGTAACGAACCGCAAATAGTGCCCACCTTGAGTAATATCAAGACGGCTGCAACTTCAGAAGCAAGTTCAATGGCGGTAACGAATGGTGGAGAAGTGTACGTTTGGGGAGATAACTTCCAAGGACAATTAGCCACAGGAAACACATCAGTGATCAACTTCCCATTCTTGAATACGACGTTAACAAATATCGATTCGATTGCAGGTGGGAAGAATCACTTCGTATTGCTCAAAACAGACGGAACGGTATGGACAGTTGGAAACAATGATTTTGGACAATTAGGACAAGGAGATTTGATTCCTTCCTTTAGTGCGGTTCAAGTTCCTGGATTGGCAAGTATTGTTTCGGTAGGAGCAGGAGAGTACCACAGTTTTGCCATTGATGCAAGTGGTGACTTGTATGTTTGGGGAAACAACAGTTCAGGGCAACTCGGACTGGGGGATGTGAACAACCGATTAGACCCAACTCTTTCAGGCTTGAAGAACATTGTCAATGCGCAAGGAGGTGCAAGTCATAGTGCTTTCTTGAGTTCTCAAAATAAAGTATTCACATCTGGAGAAAATGGATTTGGACAATTGGGAACAACAACATTTACCGCTTCATTAGTACCTGTACAGGTTGATGTGGTAGGCGCAACAATGATTTCAGCAGGAGAGTACACTACACTCGTGAAACGTACCGATAATTCCGTGTTTGGATTTGGAAACAATACGGAAGATCAACTTTCTTCTCAAACAGGCTTGTCTGTTCCAACACCTGAGCATATCAACGATTTGAACGGAGTTGGTTTTATCGAAGCAGGAAAATACACATCTCACTTCATCGCTACAGAAGAACAAAGTTGTCCTTCGGCTGGAGTTACAGTAAACATGCTAGCCGCTCCAACGGTGACTATTTCTGTGAATGTCGATACGTTAACGGCTACTGCTGGGGTTTCATATCAGTGGTATCTTGGAGGAAATGTAATTCCAGGTGCTACGAATCAAACGTATGAAGTGACTACTTCAGGTACGTATCAGGTGGAAGTGACGTTCGCAAATGGTTGTACAGGAATCTCGTCCGTGCACACACACAGCATGGCAGATGTTCAAGTTCTTTCTTGGGAGGATGTGAAATTGTATCCGAACCCTGCCAGTCATACGGTTAACTTAACCTTTGAAAACGTGATTTGGGAAAATACAGAATACCGCGTTATCGATGCTTCAGGAAGAGTTGTATTCACGGAAATGATAACAGGAGCAACAACAGCAATTGATATTGAGAACCTAGAAGATGGAATGTATCAACTTGTGCTTGCAAATAGAACAGCAGTAAAAGTGATGCGATTCGTGAAAACGACAAGCTGGTAATAGCGAACCATTGAAATTTTATACGAAATGCTCTGGAAACCACCAGAGCATTTTTCTTATTTTGACTTTCCATATGAGTGAAACACTTCTCGATAACGATAATATTGAAGGTACCCAATCGGTACCACCATCAAAGAAATTTAAAAGCCGAGTCCCAAGTGATTTAATGATCGTATTGGGAGTATTGCACATCGTGGCAGGTTTGTCAGCGGTGTTTTATTATTTCTACCTTCTTTACGCAGACTTTAGGGTTTCGGCTGATTACTTAGTGATTCGAGCTGCGTACAATAGTCTAATCTTCTTCTTCGGATTGGTGTTCACCATTGGCGGTTTTGGACTGGTCCGACATCGCTTATTCGGTTGGATTTTCTCGTTGGCCGCATCTACGTTTGGAATCATGCTGCCCGCTTTTTTGCTATTGATATCACTCTTTATTCCAGGGCTCACTTGGTCTGTGTCAACTATTTTTGGGTGGCTATTTCTGTTGTTCTTTGGGGTGAGCTTTACCTTCCTCATTTCTAAAACCATCCGAAAGTTCTATCAACCGACAGTCAAATCCTATGTAAGATCGGGGATTATTCTACTTGTGCTTTCATTGGTTTTTCTGGCGCTTCCATTTTTAACCGTTTTATGATGGATAACGAAGAAATATTGGATCGATTTGGTGATGGTGTGAAAGATGCATCGGCTCAACCTCAAAACTATAGAGGTTGGATTGTATTTGTAGCATTACTTCTACTATTAATCGGAATTTTAAGCCTAATTGGTTTTTTTGTCTGGTGGCCACTTACTCGATAAGAAAATCCCTTCAGCACTGAGTGCAAGTCTGTCGCGCTGCATTGAGCTTGCCGAAATGAACTGAACAATCCAAGAACGGACTTCGGCTCCGCTCAGCCCTCAGTTTGTGTATTTAGAAAATCGAAAAATGAAGTGATCAGTAAACGCAGTGATCTAATGATCCAATTGTCGGACTTCGGCTCCACTCAGCCCTCGGTTTATCCGTAAACGAAGTGATCAGAAAGCGCAGCGATCGGGTAATCCAACACCTCCCTAATGCAATTTCTGGCGCTTCAATAAATACTTCAACAACACTTCGTTATATCCTTCACCAATGTGCGCGGGCATGAAATCAATTCGGTAATCAGCACAACGCATCTCGATATTCTTGAAGTACTCATTTACCGCTTTCGTGTAGTTCTCACGGAACTGACTTGGTTGTAATTTGATCTTTTCTCCCGTTTCCATATCCACAAACTGATACGGTCGGTTTTCAAAGGCGAAATCAATCTCCGCTTTGCGATCTACTGTGTGAAATAGAATTACTTCGTGTTTGTTGTGTTTCAAATGCTGAAGCGCTTGGAAAAATTCATCTAGTTTGTTCGGATCATCCAATAAATCGGAAAAAATAACAATCAGACTTCGTTGATGACATTGTTCTGCGATTTGATGCAGGCATTCAACCGTAGAGGCTGTCTTGTGACTTCCTTTCTCATACTGTGTCAACAACTTCTCCAGTTCGCTGTACAGGTATCGATGATGTCGTTGAGATGATTTTGCTGGCGTATGAATGTTCAACTGCTCAGTGAAGAGCGAAAGTCCTACTGCATCGCGTTGTTTCCGCATCAATTCAATAATGGAAGCCGCAGCATACACGGAAAATTCCAATTTGTTCTCGTCAGAGTCGGCTGGGTAGAGCATTGAAGAAGAGCAGTCAATCACAAGTTGACAACGCAAATTCGTTTCTTCCTCGTACTTTTTGGTGAACAGCTTTTCGGTTCGTCCATACAATTTCCAGTCGATGTGGCGGGTAGATTCTCCCTTGTTGTACAAACGATGCTCTGCAAATTCCACAGAAAAACCATGAAACGGACTTTTGTGAAGTCCAGTGATAAATCCTTCTACCACTTGCTTTGCAAGAATCTCCAAATTCCCAAACTGGGCGAGCTTACCACGTTCAATTGTTTTACTCATACGAACGAAAGATACATAATTTTATGCAGCTGATTTCTTTCTGGCACGCAGAAAAGCATTTGTTAACACACCAATCAAAACGATAGCAATTCCTACTTCCACGAGTAAACTCAATTTTTCTCCAAAGAAGAAAAGCCCAACGATGAACGCATAGATGATCCCTAGGTATTTGAATGGGGTAATAGTGGCTGCTGCTCCTTCGTGCAAGGCCTTTGTCATGTAGACTTGCGCAAATTGGGTGAATACCCCGACAATTAACAGGAGTAGCCATTCGATTCCACGAGGCATGGTGAATTCAAAGAAGCAGAAGACAATCATAAGCGGAATGGCCACCATCGGGAAGTACATCACAATGACAATCGGAGCGTCGGTTGTGCGCAATTTCATAATGGCGACATAGGCAATTCCTGCAACAAAGGCCGAAATCAATCCCATGCCTAACCAGAAAAATGAAATCTGTTCGAATTCGTGATCGGATGAAATAAATTGATCAAGAGCAATCAGCCCAACTCCTGCGAAGGATAAGATGATGAAGAACCACTGCAACGCCAATACACGCTCTTTCAAGAGAATCATGGCTAGAATTACGGTGAAAATCGGCGATAAATTCTGAACAACAATCGCGATGGCTAATGGAATTTCATGGATGGTGTAAAAGAAGATGGTAAGAGCGATGGTTCCAGCAATTCCGCGAATCAGCAACCACTTTTTGTTGACGCCCCACATGGAAAGTCCACGGTAACGAATCACCGACCAACTGATCACAAACGTAACAACGGAGCGAACCAATACCAATTCGTGTCCCGGATAAACTTGAATGTTGTCAATGATATCTTGATCAGGTCCAGCACCCAGAATTTTCACGAAGAAGTTGACCACCAGAAAGCACAATCCTGACAGAATGATGTATAAGATTCCTTTGTTCACGCCGCAAAAGTACATGGATTTCTCTTCTTCGCAGCAAACAATAAAATTAAATCCTTAGATTAGCGTTAAGAACAGTGTTGTGAAGAAAATAGGACTTATATTAATTTTGTTTTTAGGCGTTTCGGGTGTTTCTCGTGCTCAGTCGATTACACCGAAGTTTACGTATAATGTGGAATTGTGTCTGCCTGTGGCGATGACAAACAAACCCTTTAATGATTTCATGCAGGGATTGGTTGGCGTTTCTACTTATGGTCAATATTCCTTCCCGTTTCATTTAAATGTTGGAGCAGGGGTTCGCTACTCGTATTTCACGATCAACGAATTCAGTGTGCCAAGTCCTGTTTCTGGAGGAGTTCATTCTGGATCGGCATTTATGAAAGTCGGTTGGGATAAATTCCATACCAATCAACTTGCTTCCGACTTCGGACTGAAAGTGGGATATTCTCAAACGTTCTTCGATACAGACCTCAATAAAGCGGCTGGAAGTAATCCTGTGCAAGTGGGAAGCTCATTTGCGGAGTTCACAGCAGCCTTAATTCTTGCGGCAAACGAACGATCATCGTACCGCTGGATTGTTGGTTATGGAATGCAAGGATTTGGATTTTCACCGCAACAAATCGGTTTGGAAACAAATGGAGGATACGATCCCGATGGATTCAAGCGGATCACGAGCTACCTCGTAGTTGGATTTGGGTACACGTACTATTTCGGAAAATCAAACTAAGTATGTTCGTTCAAGAGAACACCCTCGATGGGATTCGTTCCTATTTCAACCGTTCACTTTCCAGCCAGTTTTCTGAAAATGAGATCAAGTTAATGCTCAAAGTCTTCGTCATGAAGCGAATGAACTTGTCAGACACCGATTATCTCTTGGCAAAAGACCTGCGTTTTTCGGAATCAGATTTACTGCATTTTCGCTCGTGCGTGAAGCGATTGCAAGCCAATGAACCTTTTCAATACATTGTTGGGAGCACCGAGTTTTACGGGCTAGAATTGCTTTGCGATAAACGTGCGTTAATTCCGCGTCCTGAAACGGAAGAGTTGGTCGACTGGATTGTTGAATCGGCGGATCGAAATGCTTCCATGAATATCATCGATATTTGTTCCGGTTCTGGATGTATTGCCTTTGCATTGAAATCCGTTCTCAAAAATGCAAAAGTCGAGGCATGGGAATTGTCCGATGAAGCACTTGGGTTGATTGAGGAGAATACCAATTTTACGGGCTTGGAGGTTCATCGAATGAAAATGGATGCCTTATTACAAAATTATCCGGCTCCCGATGATAGTTACGAAGTAATTGTTTCCAATCCGCCCTATATCCCGAACTCAGACCGAGGGAGAATGCATGGCAATGTCTTAGATCATGAGCCAGAAATGGCGCTCTTTGTTGAAGATGATGATCCGTTTATTTTTTACCTGAGAATTGCCGAAGAAGCGATGGATTTATTGAAGGTAAATGGTTGCTTGTATTTTGAGATTCATGAGGATTACGGAGAGGAAATGATCCAACTGCTTTCAAGCTGTGGCTTTGTTAACATTGAGTTGAGGAAAGATTTGCAGGGAAGAAGCCGAATGATCAGAGGACAACGTGTATCTTCACGGCATGAACAAGAATGAAGCGAAAGCCGAGATTGAACGCCTGTCGAAGGAATTAAACAGACACAATCATCTTTATTATGTAGAAAGTAATCCTGAAATTTCAGATTACGATTTCGATATGATGTTGAAGCAATTGCAAGAGCTAGAGGAAAAGTTTCCTGAGTTTGCTTCAGATCTATCTCCAACCAAACGCGTAGGTGGAGATATCACCAAAAAGTTCGAATCGGTGGTTCATAAATACGCGATGCTTTCGCTATCCAATAGCTATTCGAAAGATGAAATTGAAGAATGGGTGGTCCGCGCGAAAAAGCTCGTGGAGGATGATTTGGAATACGTCTGCGAATTAAAGTACGACGGAGTGGCGATTGGAATTCAATACGTAGATGGAAAGTTGGTGCAAGCAGTAACACGCGGTGATGGAACTCAAGGTGAAAACGTGACAAGTAATGTAAAAACCATCCGAACAATTCCGCTTCAGCTTACAGGTGACTATCCACAAGATTTTGAAATTAGAGGAGAAATCTTCTTTCCATTGAAGAATTTCCTCGCGTTGAATGAAAAACGAAGAGAAGAGGGGGAACAAGAGTTCGCTAACCCAAGAAATACGGCGTCAGGAACGCTTAAAATGCAAGACTCTAAGGTGGTTGCGGAACGCGGACTGGATTGTTACCTCTACGGAATTTATGGAGCATCCAATCGTGCAGATGGTCATTTTGAATTAGTAAATAAAGCAGCCGATTGGGGATTCAAGGTTCCTCCGCACAAAGAACGCTTCATCGAAAAAACAAATTCGGTAGAAGGCGTCATGGAATTCATCAACTATTGGGATGAAAAGCGAAAAGAGCTGCCTTTTGAAATTGATGGCGTAGTAATCAAAGTGAACAACTATGATCAACAAGAAATATTAGGATTTACCGCAAAATCTCCTCGCTGGGCGATTGCCTACAAGTTCAAAGCGGAACGCGTAGAAACAATTTTGGAAGAAGTGACCTATCAGGTGGGACGAACAGGCGCGATAACACCCGTAGCCAATTTACAACCGGTGCAGTTAGGAGGAACAACCGTAAAACGCGCTTCACTTCACAATCAAGATCAAATTGAGAAATTGGATTTACACCTCGGCGATTCCGTGTACGTGGAGAAGGGAGGAGAAATCATTCCGAAAATTGTCGGAGTGAATTTCGATGCACGAACGCAAACAAGCGAAGTGGTAACCTTCATCAATGAGTGTCCTGAGTGCAATACACCGCTCATCCGCAGGGAAGGTGAAGCACAGCATTACTGTCCAAATGAGTTAGGATGTCCTCCTCAAGTGAAAGGGAAAATCGAACATTTCATCAGCCGAAAAGCCATGAATATTGATGGTTTAGGAGCGGAAACAGTCGATGCTTTGGTAGAAGTTGGATTGATTGAAAACTATGCTGATTTGTACACCTTAACTTTCGAAAAAGTGGTGAGCTTGGAGCGAATGGCGGATAAATCGGCGAATAACCTCATTGCGGGAATTGAAGCTTCGAAAGCGATTCCATTCGAGCGCGTTTTGTTCGGTTTAGGTATTCGCTTTGTGGGTGAAACCGTTGCGAAAAAGCTCGCAAAAGCCTTCAAAAACATTGATGAATTAGCCAAAGCAGATTTCGATACCTTAATTGCGGTTGATGAAATCGGAGATAAAATTGCCATGTCGATTCAAGCCTTTTTCTGGGAAGATCGAAACAAAGAATTGGTCGCTCGATTGAAGGAATATGGATTACAAATGGAAATCGAGGAGCAAGAAGGAACTTCGAACAAATTTGAAGGTAGTTCCTTCGTGGTTTCGGGAGTGTTCGAAAACTTTTCTCGAAATGAATTAAAAGCTCTAATCGAATCGAATGGAGGTAAAAATGTGGGCTCGATCTCTTCAAAAACAAGCTACGTTGTAGCGGGAGACAAAATGGGACCTTCCAAATTGCAAAAAGCCAACGATCTAGGAATTCGTATCTTGTCGGAAGCAGAATTTATTGAAATGCTTAACGCCTAATGGAAAAATCTTCACACAGTATCTGGAGTTCAATTGAACGACTATTGCTAGTTGTAAATTTCGATCAACTCGATACGATGAAGGATTGGCGTGAAGCGATCAAAAATACAGGGCTGAACATTCACCATTGTCAGATATTAGCCGTAGTAGCAACAAAAAAGGAACGAATCGCCTTGAGCGATATCAATTCGGTGGCCTATATTTCTGAGAAGGATTTTGGTCTTTTTGGAAGATTGAAAAATGAAGAGGCGCAGCGGGTGCTTGCTGAACGTTTCGATACCTTACTCGTTGTAGGGGAAGTTCCTAAGAAAATCGAGAAGGCATTGTCTAAGTTAAATGTCAAAATGGATGTGAGCTTAAACTCGGAAGATGGCATCAGAACGATAAACTTGAAAACCGAGGAGACTGCCCCGAAGTATATGCTTAATTTTGTGAAACAAACATTAGAAAAAATAACATGAAAAATCCTTTCTTGGGAACAGGAGTTGCACTTGTAACACCTTTCAATGAAGATAAAACAATTGATTTCAAAGCTTTGGTGAAATTAACGGAATACCAAATCGATAATGGGGTTAATTTTTTAGTGGTTCAAGGAACTACGGGCGAGTCGCCAGTTTTGTCTTACGATGAAAAGATGGCGGTATTGAAGTGTGTGATGGAAACCAATAACGGACGATTGAAAATCGTGTACGGAGTGGGAGGAAATGACACGCTTTCAGTTGGAGAGACGCTAAAAAGGCTGCCAGCAGGAGTAGATGGGATTCTTTCTGTATCACCGTACTACAATAAGCCTTCTCAGAGAGGAATTGTTGAGCACTTTAAATATGTGGCGTCTTGTACAGACTTACCAATCATTTTATACAATGTTCCTGGGCGAACAGGGTCGAATATGACACCAGAAACGACGCTAGAATTGGCGGAAGTACCGAACATTGTAGCAGTGAAGGAAGCTTCTGGAAATATGGAACAAATCATGGAGATTGTCATGAAGCGTCCTGAAGGATTTGGTGTACTTTCTGGAGATGATGCGATCGTTGTTCCTTTGATTTCTGTTGGAGTGGACGGTGTTATTTCCGTTGTCGCAAATGCCTTCCCGAAAAAGTTCTCAACGATGATTACTGAAGCACTTCAAGGGAATTTTGGCGTAGCGAAAAAGTTGCACTACGATTTATTGCCTTCCACGCATCAGTTTTTTGCGGAAGGGAATCCGGGAGGAGTGAAAATCTCTCTGAACGAACAAAACCTAATGAAACCAATTCTTCGTCCACCGTTATACCCCGTGTCTGACCGGTTGGAGGAACAAATTCGCATAGAAACACAACGTGTACTGAGATCATGAATTTTGCAAAAGAAATAGTGCAGTCGATTGAAACGGCTGAAAAAATTGTCATTACAAGTCATCGCTCGCCAGATGGAGATTCCGTGGGGAGTTCACTTGGCTTGTTGCGCTTTATTCGATCTCTTGGTAAAGAAGCTCAGATTTGTCATCCAGATGGATGTCCTTCGTTTATTGAATGGCTCAAACAAGGGGATGAAATCATCGACTTCGACACAAATCAAGATCGCGTCATCGCGTTAATGGATGAGGCCGATTTGATTTTTTGCCTCGATTACAATGGTTCAGGACGATTAGGAAAAGATATGGGAGGTGTGCTGTTGGCGGCCGACGGAAAGAAAATCATGATTGATCATCACCCGAACCCTGAAGATATTTTCGACATTACAGCTTCGCATCCAGAAGTGTGTTCTACTTCACAACTGATCATCGAGTTGATACTTGAATCGGGAAATGAAGACAAACTGAATCAATCCATCGGAACACCGCTTTACCTCGGAATTGTAACCGATACAGGATCTTTCCGTTTTTCATCTGTGACGCCAAGAACACATCAATTGATTGGAATGTTGCTCGAAAATGGAGTAAAACAAGCGGAAGTACACGAAAATAGCTTCGACCATAATCGTTTGGATCGAATGAAATTGCGTGGATATGCCATTGCGGAGAAGTTGGAAGTGCTCAAAGAGCAAGAGTTCGCTATTGTAGCACTTTCTGAAGAGGAATTGAACCGTTTCAACTACATCAAAGGAGATACGGAAGGTTTGGTAAATCTCGCCCTTTCAATTGAGGGAGTAACAGTGGCCGCTTTGCTAACGGAAAGTGACGGAAAAATTAAAATGTCTTTCCGATCCATGGGAGAAATTGCAGTAAATGCTTTTGCTGGAGAACATTTTGAAGGTGGTGGACACATGAACGCAGCTGGAGGAGTTAGCTTCCTTTCGCTCGAAGAAACAATTGACAAATTGAGATCATTAATACCATTACATTTCGGAAAATCACATGCATAGATTCGTTTACATATTGATCACACTCGTACTTTTTTCGTGTCAGGAAGAAGAACCAGATCAACCCAAAGAAGTGAATTGGACGAAAAATGATTCGTACACTCTTGGGAAAAATGTAGCGGAGAATGAAGAACTGAAAATTCGCATCTTTTTGGAGATGCACAAGGACTGGGATGTCCAGCAAACGGGAACAGGGTTGCGTTACTACATCTACGAAAAAGGTGATGGCCCCATTCCTGAACGAAAACAAGTAGCAGAAATTGAATACGTCGTGAGTTTACTGGACGGAACAGAGTGTTACCGAACGGAAGACGATGAATATGAGGAGTTGCTTGTAGATCAAAGCGATGTGGAAACGGGCGTGCAAGAGGCAATCAAGCTCATGCATGTAGGTGATCGCGCAAAATTGATCATTCCGAGTCATATTGGACATGGTCTGCTAGGCGACCGAAACAAAATTCCACCACTCACAACACTTGTAGTAGATTTACACCTAATGGGAATTAAATGAAGACATTGAAACTGAGACTAACAACGTCATTTGCTGTTTTGGCAATGTTACTGATATCCACTTCCTGCGATTCAACCGTTGTCGAGAAGGATGAAGAACCTGTGTTGGAACGACCTGAAGTGGTAGAGGTGGAAGTGGCAAAAATTGACCAAGAAAATAACGTAAGTGACACGCTTAACCTAGACAATGGCATTGTAATTCGTTGGTTTGAACATGGAGAAGGCGAGTCCTTGGATAGAGGAGAAGTCTTTTACATCGATTACCGAGTGCAATTGGAAGATGGTAGCATTGTGGATGGAAATCACCTCTTGAAAAAAGACTCAATTCCATTCCCAATTGGCTTTCAAATGCAAGGAAAAGGATGGGATGCAGCAATCGCTCAGCTAAAAGTTGGCGATTTTGTCGAGTTTTTTCTCCCGAGTAAATTGGCCCGCGGTGAAAAAGAAATTGAAGGACTTATTCCAGCCAATTCAAATAACATCGTGAAGCTTCGAATTCTGAGTAAAATGAAGCCAACTCGAACAGTGGATGGGAACAAAGTGTGGGTCTTCGAAGAAAGCAAGAAAAGTAAACTGAAATTTGACGAAGAAGAGATGATTACATTTCATACAATTACAAGTTCTTCATCGAATCCGATGTATACAAATACCTTTGCCAAAAATCAGCCATTTGAGTTGCGCTTAGAGGATTACGGAACGGTTCCAGGACTTAAGAAAGCGTTAATAAATGCTAAATCATCCGACCGCATGTTTATCTATGTTCCGAGCCGAGAAGCCTATGGTTCTAAGGGATACCTAGATGTTGTGAAACCAAATGAAGATCTTCTGTATAATGTCATGGTAATGGATGTTGTGAAGAAGTAACATTAAAATTCTATTTTTGTCCCGTAGTAATTGATTTAGCATGCGTTTTCTCCAAATTCTTGTCTTTTTATCCTGTTCTTTACCTGTTTTCGGACAAACGGTGATCGATACCATTCCCACGGAAAAAGGAACAATGGTTGTCTATGCTGACCGCACGTGGATTTACCTAGAAGATCTCAATTTTGATGGTATTCTAAACAAAAGAATCCATGCAACGGTATTAGAAGATTCAAACTTGAATTACATTCAACCGTGGAACAATGAAGTGTGTTACACATCTCAATTGAAAAATGACCTTTCGAAATTGAAAGATACCATCTGGTTGTGTGTAGAAGATGATGTAAACGGTGGATTTGTTATGCCTTTCGATGGAATAGTGACTTCACGTTACGGTTATCGTCGCGGAAGAAGACACAACGGAACGGATATCGATTTGAATACAGGTGATACAGTACGTGCAGCATGGTCTGGAAAAGTACGCTATGCGAAGTACAACGATCATGGTTTTGGAAACTTGGTGGTGATTCGTCACCATAATGGACTCGAAACGTTTTATGCTCACTTGAGTAAGCACCTTGTAGCACCAAATCAGGAAGTGAAGGCAGGAGATCCAATTGGACTTGGAGGAAATACGGGGCACTCTTATGGTTCGCACTTGCATTTCGAAGTACGCTTCTATGATGCTCCAATGGATCCAGAACAAATTATCGACTTCAAGAAAAAAGAAGTAAAAGATGAAAACTTGATGGTGCACGCAGGACTGTTCAGACCGGGCGCTCGTGCAGGAAGCACACATACTGCACATACGGCAAGTAGTACAGCATCAGGTTCAAGAAAATACTATAAAATAAGATCGGGAGATACGCTGGGGGCAATTGCTCAGCGAAATAAAACAACCGTATCTCGACTGTGTCAGTTGAATGGAATTCGACCAACTACAGTTTTACAAATCGGACGCAATCTTCGAATAAGATAAGCGTTAATATGTTAAATGAATTCCGCAATTTAGCGGCGAAACGAACACATGAATAAATTCACTTATACCTTAGCTGCTCTAGCATCAATTGTCATGTTGGCTTCAAGTTGTTCTGATTACAACCGCGTGTTGAAGTCGGATAACTATGGAGAGAAGTTCGATATGGCAAATTACCTCTACGATTCGGTTGGAACAGCAAGTTCAAAAGTTCGTTCAATTGCCTTGTACGAGCAAATTTACCAACGAAGCCCAAAACAAGGGGAAGGAGAATTGGCTTATTTCCGAATTGGTAAAGCATATTACGTAAGCGGCGATTATTACATGGCTGGTTATTACCTAGGTCAGTTTCCACAACGTTTCCCGTACAGCCCAAAAGCCGAAGAAGCAACATTTTTGAGCGCCATGTGTGCCGTGAATAACTCTCCAGAGTATTCGTTGGACCAAATGGAAACAGACGTGGCGATTAACAACCTTCAACAGTTCGTAAATCGTTACCCGAATTCTGTATTAATCGATTCCTGTAATAACATTATCGATAGACTTCGATTTAAGCTAGAAACGAAAGCGTATGAGTCGGTAAAACTGTATTCTAAGACAGAAAACTACAGAGCAGCAGCTAGCTCAGCGAGCACGTTTATGGAAGATTATCCGATGTCAATCTTTAAAGAAGAAGTCCATTACATCTATGTGATGAACTCTTATTATCTGGCGAAAAACAGTATTGAGCAGAAAAAAAAGGAAAGAATTGAGCAGACTATCGAAAGATATAGTACTTTTGTAGCTGCATTTCCCGAGTCGGATTACAATCGCATCCTTGCAGGATTCGATGATGAGATGAGAAAGGAATTGAAAGAGTACCAGTAAATTTAGAAGAAGATGAGCTTTAAAAACAGCACAGCAGAGAAAACAACGATCACAAGAGATACGGTTTCATTCGAAGGTGACACTGAAAACATCTATGAATCGATCGTGATGATGGCGAAACGTTCAAATCAAATGAGTGTTGATTTGAAGGAAGAGTTGACACAGAAGCTTCAGGAATTTGCATCTACTACGGATAATTTGGAAGAAATTTTCGAAAACAGAGAGCAGATTGAGATTTCTCGTTTTTACGAGCGTCTTCCAAAACCAGTTGCGATGGCAATTGAAGAGTTCCTAGAAGGTAAAACGTACTACAGAAGAACAGAAGCTGAACAGAATACAGAGCAGTAATGCAAGGTAAACGCATCCTTCTTGGTATAACTGGGGGAATCGCGGCTTACAAAATTGCGTTCCTCATACGATTATTGAAAAAAACAGGGGCAGAAGTCAAATGCATAATGACTCCTGCCTCTTCTGATTTTATATCCCCCCTTGTCGTTTCAACATTGTCCGGAAATCCGGTTGGAATTGAATTCTGGAATCGTGAAGATGGTTCTTGGAACAACCATGTTGAATACGGATTGTGGGCAGATGTCTTTGTAATCGCACCGCTCACCGCTAATACCTTGAGTAAAATGTCGGCGGGTACATGTGATAACTTGTTATTGGCAACCTATTTGTCGATGAAATCAAAATCAATCGTGGCACCAGCCATGGATTTGGACATGTACGCTCACCCAACCACAAAGCGCAACCTCGATAAGCTGGAAGCAGATGGTGTAAAAATCATCCCTGCGGAAAGTGGTCAATTGGCGAGTGGACTCGATGGAACGGGACGAATGGCCGAACCTGAAACGATTTTGGATGGAATCTTAGCTTATTTCGAAACGAAAAAAGATCCGAGAATCAAAGGGAAGAAAGTACTGATTACGGCCGGACCAACGTATGAGAATATTGATCCAGTTCGCTTTATTGGAAATCATTCTTCGGGAAAAATGGGATATGCCATTGCGCAAAAGTTTTTGGATGATGGAGCCGAAGTGATACTCATTTCAGGTCCAACGAAATTGAAAGAGTTAGAATCTTCCAAATTGAAAACAATCCATGTACGATCGGCGAACGAAATGCTTGAAGCGGTTCAGTCCGAATGGGATTCGTGCGATATTGGTATATTCTCTGCTGCCGTAGCCGATTATCGACCAGCGGAAGTAGCCGAGCAGAAAATCAAGAAGTCCGATGACGAAATGGTACTTCGATTGGTGAAAAACCCAGATATTCTGAAATGGGCAGGAGATAATAAAACAAAACAGGTTCTCGTTGGTTTCGCATTGGAAACAAATAATTTGCAAGAAAATGCTCAGAAGAAACTAGAGAAGAAGAACTTGAACTTTATTGTCATGAACAGCTTGGCAGATCAAGGTGCAGGATTTGGGCATGACACAAACAAAATTAGTATCTTAGATGATCACAATAATTTGCGCTCTTTTGAGTTAAAGTCTAAGAAAGAAGTGGCAAACGATATTGTCGAGTATTTGAAAATTTACAGTACATGAAAAGATTAGGCGTAATCCTATCAATATTGGTATCAACATTCAGCGTAACAGCGCAAGAACTGAACTGTCAGGTGAGCATCGTTGCTGATCCTAGTTTGGAAGTAACGAGTGTGGAAACTGAAATCTTCAAACAGTTGGAGGAAACGGTGTACGATTTAATGAACACACGCAAGTGGACCAATGACAACTTCGAAGTTGAAGAACGGATCAATTGTCAACTTCAGTTTCAAATCAACAGCATTCCTTCTCCAAACAATTTTGCGGGATTCTTGCAAGTGCAATCTTCGCGTCCTGGATTTAACTCGAGTTACAACACGACCGTTTTCAATTTTCAGGATGATGATTTGGCATTCACCTACTCACGTGGAGCCGCGTTGAACTTCTCCGACAATCAATTTAGAGACAATTTAACCTCAATTTTGGCATTTTACGCGTACTACATCATTGGAATGGATTACGATTCATTCAGTTTGAACGGAGGTACGAAGTACTTTTCGAAAGCGCAGGAAATTGTAACGCTAGCACAAACTTCAAGTGCACCAGGTTGGCGATCAAATGAGCAAGGAAAACGAAATCGTTACTGGTTGGTTGATAATGCCTTGCATCAATTGTTTGCTCCGCTTCGTCAATGCAACTACGAATACCACAGAAAAGGGATTGATCAGTTATATGCTGATAAAGAATTGGGACGCCAAAACATCTACAATGCCTTGAATGGCTTGGTAAAAGTGGTATCAACTCGCCCAAATTCATTGAACTTATTGAATTTCATCCAAGCAAAAACAAACGAACTCAAAAGTTTGTATGAAGACGCTGAAGTGCGAGATAAAACACAAGTTGTCAATCTACTCAAACGTCTCGATCCAGCGAATTCATCGAAATATCAAGAGATATTGGAATGATCACATCATTACGAATAGAGAACTTCGCGCTGATTGATCAGACGAACATACAGTTCTCAAAAGGATTTACAGTCATAACAGGAGAAACAGGATCGGGAAAATCGATTCTATTGAATGCACTCAACCTTATTTTGGGTGAACGTGCAAATTTTTCGGTGATTGGAGATCGAAAGGATAAATCCATTGTAGAAGCACATATCGAAATTGCCGATTTTGGACTCAGCGCTTTTTTTGAGCGTGAAGAACTGGATTATTTTGATACGTGTATCGTACGACGCGAAATTTCTAAACAAGGTCGTTCGCGTGCTTTTATCAACGATACGCCTGTTCAGTTAAGTACGCTTAAGGAATTGTCTTCTCAACTGATTCATATTCATTCTCAGTATAATACGCTCGAACTAAAAGACCTCAATCATCAACTGAATATTTTAGATTCTTTGGCGGGAAATAAATCACTGGCAGACAGGTTCAAAAGTGATTTTAGCGCTTATGTACGTGAGAAGCGAGAACTGAAAAACTTGCAGTCACAATTGGCGGAGTTGGCGTCAACAGCCGATTACAACCAATTTCAATTGAACGAATTGTTGGAATTGAATTTAGATAATATCGATTTCGAGAAAATTCAGTCTGATTTGAAAGCTGCTGAAAATTCGGAAGAGCTACAAGCGTGTTATGCTGAACTGTCAGAAGGGTTGAATGATGATGACGGAATCATTGAGCGCTTGGAACGCATTAAAAATCATTTGTCTCGCTTCGTGTCAGTAGACGAACGATTGGCAGAGTTAAATGATCGCGTGAACAGTTGTTTGATCGAACTGAAAGATGTGGCGATTGAAGCTGAAGACAAACAGGAAGGTATGGAAATCGATCCTGAACAGTTGGAGGAGCTTTCTGAAAAGATGAATGCTTTCAACCGCGTACTGTACAAACATAATGTGCAAACGCAGGCCGAATTAATTGATCTGCGAAATGAATTGGATTCGGGTGCAGCTAATTCGGAAGAGCTTGAATTGAAAGTCAAAAATTTGTCGGAGCGATTAGCGAAGGATCAAAAAGAATTGGAGAAGCGTGCAGATGAATTGCACCAGAAGCGCGTGAAGGCCGCACCGCAGATTGAGAAACAATTGCAATCGGCATTGAACGAACTGAAATTAGTTGATACTGAACTCAAATTTAAAATAACGCGTAGCGAAGAATTGAACGAAACAGGTGCTTCACGCATTGAAATGTTATTCAGTCCAAACAAAGGAATTGAGCCTGTGCCGATTCATCGCGCAGCGAGTGGCGGGGAGCTATCGCGTGTCATGTTGGCGTTGCAGAGCTTAATGGCGAGCAAAACGAAATTGCAAACGGTTTTATTCGACGAGATCGATACGGGCGTTTCGGGAGATGTAGCCCAAAAAGTGGGGAATACCCTCGAAAAAATGGGACAGGGAATGCAAGTAATTGCAATTACCCATCTTCCGCAAGTTGCCGCAAAAGGAAAACAACATTTCCGTGTTTCAAAATCAACCCAGGCGGGAAAAACGCAATCGCAGGTGGTAGAGTTGTTGGATAGTGAACGAGTAGAGGAAGTAGCACGATTGATGAGTGGTGATACCATCAACGAAGCTGCTTTGGAAAATGCGCGCGCCTTGATGTCCTAGTGTATGAACTTCAGATTGAGTTTACCCATACCGAAATCCGATGTTGAACTCCAACATGGTGATAAAATTGCACTAATTGGAAGTTGCTTTTCGGATGAAATGTCGAAACACTTTGTCAAATCGGGATTTGAGGTCAATTCGAACCCTTTTGGAACCATTTTTCATCCTACGGCAATCGCCAGTTGTTTACAAGACGTCTTGAATGATAAAGATCACGTAGATGTTGTTCAGCGCAACGATCTCTTTTTTTCTTGGGATAGTGCAGAAAGCATTTTTGGAAACAGTGAAGAAGAAGTGATCGAAAAGGTCCAATCGCTGCGAAAGTCCTTCAAGGAATATTTGACATCTACGCGTTTGTTTGTGATTACCTTCGGTACAGCATGGGGCTATCATCATTCGGAAATCGATCGAATTGTGGGAAATAACCACAAAATGCCCGCTTCTTTGTTTACCAAACGTTTGATGGAGGTGGAGCAGGAGACGAATAAATGGGATTATATCGTTCAACGATTGAAACGTCTCAATCCTGAGATGCATGTGGTGTTTACGGTCAGTCCAGTGCGTCATGCAAAGGATGGATTGGTGAACAATAATCGCAGCAAAGCACGACTAATCGAATTGGTTCACTCCACGTTAGAACAAGCAGATGCGGACTATTTCCCGTCGTATGAAATTGTCATGGACGAATTGCGAGATTATCGTTTTTTCAAGGAATGTCGTGTGCACCCCACTAATGAGGCGGTCGAATATGTGTGGCAACGTTTCGAAGAAGTATATTTCTCGGAGGAAACAAAAGCTTTGGCGAAACGCGTTCGAAATTTGCACCAAAGTGTCGACCATCGGAGTATTCATCCCAACTCAGAGGAGACGGCTAAACACTTGGAAACGACGAAAGAGAAATTGCATATTCTCAGAGAAGAACACCCTGAAGTTTGGTGGGTGGATTAGCCTTTTCTGTTAAATAACATCTTCGTAACATATTTTCTATCTTCATTCTTCTACCTTTCAGACTATGAAACGGTTGATCCTCCTATTTTTAGCTTTTCTAATTCAATTTCTGGCGTTTTCACAACATCATTCAATCGATAAGTATGAAGTGGATACACTGCAAATCTACGATCCCGAACAAGATACCTACACGTTCTATTTAGATTCAAAATCGCAGGGGTTATTCGTGGATCAAGTCAAGGTGGTTTGGTTGCCACAGATTCGAGTTCGAATCATCAATAATACTGGAAAGACCATTGAGAATGATTTTCGTGAGCGCGATGCGCACCTCATGTGGTATCGCTCCAAATGGAATAAAGTACTAAAGCCAGGTGAAGAAATGATTCTGGTATCGAAGTGGTTGGTATCGAGACATCAACCCAAAGTCTGGCTCAATCGAAACATTGATTTTACCTATCAAATTGATTCCGTTTCTCACCGCTTTAGCATCAAAACATGGGGAGAATTCCATGTGGATGTGGAAGAACAACAAATTGCTTCAGATAAGAAAAAGGCAGAGTTGGCTGAAATGGAGCGACAACGGCAAGAAAAGAAGCAATCGAACCCGCCTAAATCGAAAGTAGTTAATGAACAACCAGCGACGAAAGTTCGGTTGCGTGATTCAATCCAAGTTGTCAAGAAAAAATCCTATTACAAGGGGGAGGAAGTCAACAAAATGACACGTAAAGGATTTCGAAAAGGGAAGTGGATTACTTTGTATGAGAATCATTTCGTTAAATCGATCGAGTTTTATTCAGGAAAAAACTATCACTGGGATTCGGCCTATTTCTGCTACGAAACAACGGGGCGATATGAACGGAAAATGTATCACGTAAAGCTTTCAGATTCGGCGGTGATGAAGCGAGAGTTTAACGATCAAGGTACTCCTACTAAAACCTATTTATGGAATGGTGAAGTGATTTTGGAACCGAAGTACCGCATTTTTTACAAGACAGGTGAGCTGAGAGCGGAGGAATATCCATACCCGAATAAACACCGAATCGACTACGATCAGTCGGGAACCAAACAAAAGTATACGAGTTACAACGTGGAGGGAAAGATCGATACGATTTTGAACTATCATCCTGATGGCTATGTACAATCGCTTGAACTCATGAATAACTATGGAAAACTTGAACGAAGGTACACGTATGATTCTGACGGTGATCTCTTGTCTGATGAAAATCTTAGATGGCGAAGGACCATTAGCTATAAATATCTATCGAAATCGGATTCCATGTACGTTGTTGAGCGCTATTACAAAGGAAAACACAGCTGGACGGATACAGGAACGTATCGTAACAATGACTTATGGACAGGAAGAAGAGTTTCTACTCAGGGAGGAATTTACAGCTTACCGAAAGTCTTCGTCGAAGGGAATCAAAATGGATTGATATATGAGGGAGAATGGGTGAATCGAAGTGAACCCAGACGCAGAGTGGGGAGGTGGCTGAAATTCTATTATCCTTCTGGTGTTATTCGCGAAGATGCGTATTACGGAAAAAGCGGAATAGACTCCTCATTTAACTATTACGAGAGTGGGGCTTTACGTGAAGTAATTTATTCGCGCGAATATTTGTCGGATTACGAGAAGTCGAAAGTTGCTTATTACGAAGGAGGTTCTGTTCAGTTTGAAAGTGGTGGATTCCGAGGAGATACGATTTGGGTGAAGTACTGGGCATCTGGAGATATTCAAGAGGTGAAGCGGTCAAATGGATTTGTGTATCATTTTGAACAAAACGAACCTTGCTTTTATAAGATTGTTCGTCCTCACACGCGGACAACTCACAGCCAAAGAGACGAGCATTATTTTGATCGGAACTTTCCCGTAAGAGGATATAGTCCAATTGAAGATCATTATAAGAATTGCATAATGTACAAGCGAATTTCCTCCCGTTCGTGTGCGGTGGATGGAATAGAAGGAAAACAGTGGAGACGGATTCCGTATCGAATAGAGAAGGGAACATTCAAAGATGACAAACTTTCTCACGGGGTCCGAGAGTATTACGACGCAAAAGAGAACTTACTACGCTCCGTACGCGTTATCAATGGAGAAGAGAAAGAATAAAAAAGGCCGAGGAGAGATCCTCGACCTTGAAATTAATGTTGAAAAAGTAGGTTTACTCTCTCACGATTAATTTTTCGTTGAACATTTCACCATTGTTGCCTTTTACAACAACCATGTATGTTCCTGTTGCAAATGTTCCAGTTGGAATTCTGAATTGATTTGCTGATTCAGCATCTTCAGAATTTACGCTGTAAACTTGCTGACCAAGCATATCAAGAACGCTTACTTCGATTTCATCCGAATCCAATGAACTTGCATCTACAGTTGTGTAGTCGCGTGCTGGGTTTGGATACAAAGTAACGTGCGCCTCTTCAGAAAGTAAATCTTCGATAGCGGCACTTTTCGTACCTTTCAATACGTTGATTGTGATGTCATCAACGGCAATGTCACTCGTAAAGCTTGTCGTCGTTTTTCCTATAAATCGAACTAAGATCGTTTGTCCTGCGTAAGCAGAAAGGTTTACCGATCCTGGAATCCAATCTTTCGATTGCTCTCCCGTTCTCACGAATAAGGTTGTCCATGTTGATCCTCCATTGGTGGAAGCTTCAACGGCAAATGTTCCAATTGTTGCTCCGTACATGTGGTACCAGAAATTCATAACGATGAATGATTGTCCGGACAAATCAATACAAGGACTGATCAAATGAGCTGATTTACTTGGGTAATTAGGGAAAGATGATTCCGTATATGCATACCAAAGTCCATCCTGAGCCGCAGAAGGTCCAGTGCCAGCTGATGATGTTCCACCAGAGTTACGTGACCAATCAAAATCTTCGTTTAGATCCTGTGCCCACAATCCGAAACCAGTCTCAAATGATTCCACATATGGGAATGAATTGATGGTTCCAATACATGGTCTTGTTTTGATGACGATATCATCAATTGCCATGTCACTTGTAAAGCTTGTACTTGTTGTTCCAACAAAACGCAATTGAATGGTACTTCCTTCGTAAGCGCTCAAGCTAACTGTTGCAGATGACCATTGGTTTCCTTGATCAGCTTTCTTCGCCCAAAGCGACGTCCATGTAAGTCCGTTATCGTCACTTACTTCCAATTCAAGTTTACCCATTGCCGCTCCGTACATATGGTACTGGAAGCCAAGAGTTGGGCTGCTTTGTCCGTATAGGTTAAAGCATGGGCTCATCAAGATCGATTGCTTGTTTGGGTGATTTGGAATTGAAGATTCCGTGTACGCATAGAATGATCCGTCAGCTGCAGCTGTAGGTCCTGTATTCAATGAAGAAGTTGAACCTGACAAGCGTGTCCAGTTGAAATCATCGGTTGCCACGTGCTCCCATCCTCCAAAATTAGTCTCAAACGATTCCGTATAAGGGTAGTTTGTGATCACTGTGTTACATGGGAATGTTTCGAATACAGAGATGTCATCAATCGCCATATCACTTGTGAAGCTTGTTGTAGTGCTTCCAACAAAACGCAATTGAATGGTACTTCCTGAGTAGGCACTCAAATCAACATTGGTTGAATTCCATTGGTTTCCTTGATCACCAGATAGAGACCATTCAGATACCCAAGTCGTTCCACCATCTGCAGAAACTTGTAAATTCAGTGTTCCCATTGTTGCTCCGTACATATGGTACGAGAAGTTTAAATTGGTACCATTTTGTCCTGTTAAATCAAAACAAGGGCTGTTCAAAATCGATGTTTTTGAAGGATAATTTGGAGATGAAGATTCCGTGTATGCATAGAATGTTCCGTCTGCTGCATTGGATGGTCCCGTATTCACAGATGAAGTCCCTCCTGAATCTCTCGTCCAGTCAAAATCATCCGCTGCTGATTGTGTCCAATCGCCTAAACTAGTTTCAAATGATTCTGTATACGGATAAGATGTAATCGTTGCACTACACGAGTTTGCACAACTAGTCGATTGAGCTAAAAGTACAGCCGCATGTGCGTCAATTAATCCGTATCCCATTTCGTTGTTCCAGTCACCATTTGGACGACCTGCCGTTGCAGAGTACGTGTACCCGCCAATCTTTTGAGCCGTTTGCTCAATGATGTCGTTTACTTGTTGTCCTGTTAAACATGGATTAACTGAAATAATCAATCCTGCAAGTCCTGCTACGTGTGGTGTCGCCATAGACGTTCCACTTTTATAGCCAGTTCCGTTATTGTTAACCGTAGAAAGAATAGAACTTCCTGGTGCAACTACGTCCAATTCTGCTCCAATGTTCGAGAAGCTAGAACGTGCACCAGCAGAAGTGATAGACCCTACAGCCAAGATTCCTCCTGTGTAATTCGCTGGGTAACTTACTGGACTTCCAGATCCATTTCCTGCTGCGAATACGATGATACATCCTAATCCACCACGTCCATTTGCAAGTGCATTGTCAATGGCATCATCAATTACTTGGTATTGAACACCCGAGTGCCATGAATTACTAATTACATCAACGCCATTGTTTACTGCCCAGTTAATTCCGTCGGCACGTTTTTGTCGGCTATTTGCTGATCCTGCAAGTGAGTTACTGATAGAGAAAAGGGTACATTCTGGAGCGATTCCAACAACTTGTAAGTTGTTATTTCCAACTGCACCAATTGTTCCTGCACAGTGTGTTCCGTGATCTCCAAACATTTGACTAGGAGAGGAGTTTGATTCGGTGTCGTAGCTCAATGCAGAAATATTTGCAGAGAGATCGTTGTGTGTCAACTCAATTCCTTGGTCGAGTACAGCAACGTTTGCTCCAGCTCCTTCCGTAATAGTCCAAGCATCACACGCATTTACATCTGCACTTGGATTTCCTGCGTTTTGAAGTCCCCAAAGTGATCCAAAATCAGGATCGTTCGTACAATCAACATCTTCAAATGTTAATAAATCGGGAACGGCAGCCGCGAACATTTCTGATTCAAAAATGCGATTTGCAACTTCCAAAGAAGAATAAGCAGTTACTTCAGAACAACGCAATGTGTACCAAAGTGGCATGTATTCATCTTGTTCTACAATTTCCAAATCGTATTCTGTCGCTTTTCGCTGAAGCAGGTCGAAATCCCCTGGAGACTGTAGTTTCACATAGAGGTAATCAGATAGTCCGATATCGGTTCCATCTTCTCCCCAAAAACTGCGGTACACCGTTCTGATGTTCGCTACTTCTTTGATCGCTTTAAGTTGACGTTCGTATTCCTGGTCAGATGGAATAGATGTGAAGTCAACACGCGTGTACATCAAGTCTGAAGCTTTGTTTTGACTTTTGTCAGCTTCCATTGAAAATGGTTTCAGGTTAAAGCCATTCAAGTTTTCTTTCTTGAAGTCTTTAAACGTTGAAATATTCAATGATTGTTTGTTCAATTTCATCGGAATCTTACTGCCTTTATAGTAATAATAGTAGTCGCTTTGCGCGAACGAAACCGATGTAAAAAAGATGGCAAATGCAATAAGCATACTTCGCCAGACTGTTCTAACTGTATTATTGGTGTTCATAAAATTTGTTTTTAGTGGTTATTTAATTTGATTGGTTACGAAGAACGGGAAGTGTTAAATATGAAATCTTCAAGGTTCTTCTTTGCGGCTCGAGCACTCAGTAAAATCCGAGACATTCTATAACAAGCAGCGAGGCGAATAGTGATATTCGTTCACTCATGATAGTGGTTATTTCGTTATCCGGCCTACTCTGATATTATTCCTGGGATGCTCCGCATTTTCGGCCGACTCATAACTACGTCGCATCACAATATATTCAACACAATTGCAGAACATATTCGTTTTGTCAAACATTCATTGAATCAAATGAAATTGATTCGGCTTAAATAGAGTGGGAGCTTTGACTTTTGAAAGTCAGTAAGTTAATAATAAGTGACGTGAAAGTACAAAATAATAATTAAGCAGAAAAACGAAAAGAAACAAAGTACACGAATATCATATTGAGTTCTCATTTCTGTTTAATATTCAGTAGATATTCTCGTGGTTAACGTGCTTTTTTTAGGGATGATGTGGGTACTTACTTGATCTTTGATCAAAAAAAAAGACCTCTACAATTGGCAGAGGTCTTTTCAGTTCTAGTAGAAGCTATTCTAATTCATGGTAATGGTTCCAACATATTCTCCCGGTTCGTTTGGAGCAGGATTAAAGATTACCACTTTCCAAACGTACACTTGCGGTGTTTCACTTCTGCGTCCAGAACGAATATCTGTTCCGTCCCATGGTAGAGAAGCATCCGATGTTTTGTATACAATTCCTCCGTCACGACCATCAATAATGGTCATTTCGAATTTCACGTCGCGCTGCGTTAAGGCAAACGGAATGAATGTCGTGTTGCTTGGTTGTGTACTTGTTGGTGTAAAGCTATTGACAGCCATTAAGTTGTAATCGTTTTCAACGTATACCGATTTTTCTACTGTTGTCTGACATTGTCCATTGTTTACGGTCAGTTCAATCGTTTGATTTCCCTTTTCGTAGAAATGTAAATCGGCTTGAACACCGTTGGATACTTGACCATCTGCTTTCCAGATGTACGTTCCTTGTCCACTGATTCCTTCCACATGTGTTGTTGGAAGTCCTTTATCGAACTTATTAATCAAATCAACTGTGAAATCTGCATCCGGAATTCGGTTCACTTGGAAATTTGAACCAGACTTAATTGATCCTTCATTGTTGAAGGCCAAGGCATAATTCCCGACAATCTCTGGTTGGAAAATTGCTGTTTTCTTCGCAGGAATCGTTTTAATAACATTTCCAATAGCATCAAGAAGATAGATTTCCACCTCATTTTGATTGTGAATCGACACTGATTCGTTCAAACAGAGGTCATTCATCGTAGGAAGAACTACTTTTTTCTCCTCAACTACTGTAGAGTTATTTGTTGAAGTTTCATGGTTCTCATTCTGGTTCAAAGTTGATGTTGAAGTAGTAGAACCATGCTCATTATTGCTTCCAGTATTTGTGGAAGTTTCGCTTGCAGAACCACGATTATCATCTCCTGTAATTACCGTACTCAAATGTGACTCCACTTCATTAACGCTGTTATTCGAAACAGTTGAGTTGTTTTCAGACGTATTTGAAACAGACGAATTCGTTTCAGTATTGACCTCTTGAGATTCGGTTTTTGAATCCTTTTTGGTAATCGTTGTTTCTTTGGTAGTTGTTTTCGCAGTAATTGGATTTTCCGTATTTGTCGGAACATCTCCCCCCGCGAAGAAGAAGTAAGTAGCAATCGCGGCAGCTCCAATTCCAGCAGCACCGAGATAGTATTTTACATTAGATTTTGGAGCGGCAACAGGTTGAGCGGCATCTAGTTTGGC